>NZ_JBALNY010000020.1:0-1976 GCF_036962145.1 Bacillus sp. JJ1764
CAGACAAGTTTAACAGACATCCATGTAAAAATTTGCACTCAATAAATGAAATAACTGCTAAAGTATAGTTATCCACAGTTATTTCAGGGTAGAGCCTATAATCAAGAAATGACTGATTTTTGTAGACTTTCTAATAAGGAAATTCCTATATTTTCATCATCATTTCTACCTAATTGATAATTGGCCAAAACTACGGCGGCAACTTTCTTTTCTTTATCAATACCTAAAAATGAACTAAAGCAACCTGTTCCACCGCCATGCAAAATAACATTATTGTTTTTCTTTAAAAGAAACCATCCAAGACCCATATCATATTTCTTTGTTCCATTTCCATGTTTATTATGACAAAGACACAAATATGGTTGCTCTTCGTAAAGATTTATTTTTGCATATTTAAGTAAATCATCAGCAGTTGAACTTATTGCACCCGCAGGTGATATAAGATTCTCTTTGTTCCATTTCCAATTGCCGCAATCATTATTTTTTTTGTCGTAACCATGTAAATTATTGTTTGATGTACCTAAAGAAGTATCGCTTAGTCCAAGCTCATTATGAAGAAAGTCATTCATAGTGTCCCAATACCCCCTGCCTGATACAATCCCCAACCCATACCCAATAAGTGATATACCGAAATTTGAATATTTCCATGGATAATCCAATTCTTTTAATTTATTATTTTCAATTAACATTCTCATTTTGTTAAAATCCATATTTAATGGATTATGCTTATTCAAATCACCACCGCCAATAATCAAACCTAAAATTAGTTTAGAATATTCCCGTTTATTTAAAGGCAGTCTTGCTGAATATCCAGAAGTGTGAGTAGCAAGGCGGTGCAATGTAGGATAATAATCGTCTCCCTTAATCCCCTCTATATATTTTTGTATTGAATTGTTTAATGACAACTTTTTTTCAAATACATATTTTGATAGCAAAGATACAGTAAAAGTCTTTGTAATAGACCCAATTTCATAATGATATTTTTTTGATGAATCAAGTTCACCGTTTTCATTATAAATTTTTATTACAGAATCATTGTCTGTTAAATAGCCAACAGTTAATTTTAAATGTTTTTTTCCTCTGCTTGCCCTTTTAATTAATCGTAATGTTTCATCACTGATTTCAAGCATAATTGTACTCCCTCATCCTTCATTTTAGAAATATTTCGGAAAAATAGATATATTCCTCAAAGATGAATCGTCCTCTGTGATTATTTTTCACATTTTTTCCCCTTATCAATTGCTTGAATTCTTCGTCTCTCAAACTCCTTCAATACTCTTAATTGTAATTCAATGTTATCTTTATCCATTTGTAAGTTACCTTCTTCTTCAAATCCATCGTGTTCTTCACCGTCATAACTATAAAGTTTCTTTAAAAGGTACCACATTGTTTCTAATTCTTCTGTTGATAACTTTTTAAAAAGTTGTTCCAAAAAAAAGATTCCTTTTTCTGCAACGACAAGCAATACTTCATTTCCTGTTTTAGTTATTTTTACGTTAATCGCTCGTTTATCTTTCCTGCTAGGAACTACGGTAACATATCCCTTGTTTTCCATAATGGTGATTACCTGTTTTACACTCTGTTTTGTGGTCCCTAATTTTCTAGCTATATTATTCAAGGTCGTTTCATCTTCAGGTAAATGCGCAATTGCTACCATTGCCATATACTGTCGGGATGTTAAAAGTTCAAGGAACTTGTCACCTTTTACCTGAATTTTATTTGCTAGAGAAAATAAGGTCCCGTAAGTCTGCTGCATTAAAAAAAGTTCTCTGTAAATATCCATAAATTACCTCCGCTTTAGCCATTATACTGTCTAAAATGTGATTTAGTCAATATACTGTCTATTTTATTTTGAATTAAACGGTCCTTTAGTCAATAAGAAAAAGACTACTGTTAGCAACCAGTTATTTTAAGTTAAGGCTCTACCTTGAAATAACTGTGGATAACTTTACTTTTATCAGTTATTTCATTTATTG
>NZ_JBALNY010000020.1:2065-41716 GCF_036962145.1 Bacillus sp. JJ1764
ATCAACAGAGTGTAAAAAATAAACACTGTTCTTTAACACAGCCTAAGTTAGAGTATTACAATTAAAATTTTTCTTAGGATTTGTTATGTAACAATCTGACCCGATACTTGGACAATAAAAAATCCTGTATATATCAATACAGGAATTTTTTATCAAACTTTATTAAAAATAATCAAACTTTTTTAAATAACCAAACCTAGTTTAAAGGATCAATCTTTTTAATAAAACTACATTAGAAGGATTTTTTATTTTTATTGGCTGTTCCATCATTTGTATGTGGTGCTGCCATCAATTTCCGCAAATACGGGATTGTTTCCATAGCTGTTTTCTGGGGTTCTTGATCCGGATAGGAAATCCTCGCCACTTTCACTTTCGTTTGGAAATGTAAGGAGTATAATTGGCAAAGGGTCTCGCCCAGTTGCAAGGATTCTTTGTACACTCTTTTTCCTGCATTTTTGCGCTGTCTCCTGCTGCCTTCAAATGCAGTTAAATTGCTAGCAAAAATCATGCTTGCCTGCAGCCTTTTCGCTAATTCTAAGATATTCTTAGTTCCGACTGTAATTACCTCAATGGTTTCGAATGGATCAGATTGGTTATCCAAAAATGATGCAATATGATAGATTTCTTGAACGTCCAGAAAGTCAGTATCCGAAAGTAATCTTTTTGAGCATATGTTCATTTCCTTACATATAAACTGGCCGTCTGAAAGGCCCTTTATGTTGGTAATTTTTCCTGATGAAAAATGATCTACCCCTATCACTGCATAACCGTCAACAAGGAGATTCCTTGCCAAGTTCGACCCTAAAATGCTTCCTACTCCAGTAATTAATGCTTTTTTCTTCATCATTGCACCGCCTAATCAAATGTCACCCATATCCTATGAAAAAAACAGGTAGGAGTGCTGGAAAACAGCCCCTTTTATATCGGACAACCTTCCACTACCCTCTAAAAAGAATAAGATATTCTAACTCGACCGACTCTAAAAGCTTGAGTTAATGAATGATTGATTTTGGCCCTGGGGGGAAACAGCGGTTATGAAAATATTAGTCATCGGTACAGGGTATGTGGGAACCACAACTGGTTTACTATTCTGTGAAATGGGTCATATGGTAACAGGTTTAGATTTGGATGAGAAGAAGATAGAATCTTTAAAATCAGGAAAACTCCATTTCTATGAACCTGGTCTTGAGGATTTGCTTGCTAAACATATTTCACAGAAACATATATCATTTACAAGAAATGCTAAGAAGGCCATCAAAGAAAATGATGTTATTTTTATTTGTGTGGGTACACCACAAGATAAGAATGGAGATGCGGATCTTTCCTATGTGAAAAGTGTGGCTGAATCCATTGGGACCTATATGAATGAATATAAAGTGATTGTGACAAAAAGTACCGTGCCTGTGGGAACATCCAGATTAGTTTCGAAGTGGATCAGAGAAAAACAAGAAGACAAAATGAAATTTGATGTTGTATCGAATCCTGAGTTTCTTCGGGAAGGCTCTGCCCTTCATGATGCCTTAAACCCTGACCGGATTATTATTGGTACAACTGGTAAAAAAGCAATGAAAATCATGAAAAGCCTCTATGAGCCGTTTGCCTGCCCTACTCTGGAAACGCTGCCGGAAGCGGCTGAAATGATTAAGTATGCTTCCAACTCATTCTTGGCAATGAAAATATCCTTTATTAATGAACTTGCAAAATTATGTGATGAACTTGAAATTAACGTAAATGATGTTTCGAAGGGGATCGGAATGGATCAGCGAATTGGCCCAGCATTTCTTCAAGCAGGTATGGGATATGGCGGTTCCTGCTTCCCTAAGGATGTGAGTGCCCTAATCTATCTGGCGAAAAAGTCCGGTAACCCTCTAACAATTTTGGAAAGTGTTGTAAAGGTCAATGAGGAACAAACAAGTTATTTTTTAAAAAAGATAAAACACGCACTTGGAGGCAAATTGAAAAATAGAAAAATTGCCATACTCGGATTAGCCTTTAAAGCAAATACAGATGATACACGAGAATCTGCAAGTCTTTATTTAATAGAAAAATTAATGGCTGAGCAGGCAGAGGTTACCGTTCACGATCCTGTTGTTAAATGGGGTACAACCTATCAACGGGAGTCCATCGAGGAAACCGTCAAAGGGGCGGATGCGGTGTGCATATGCACAGATTGGGAGGAGTATAAAAAAATCAACTGGACTAACTTGAAATCGTTGATGAACCAACCCTATATTTTTGATGGACGAAATATTCTTTCGAAAACTGAAATGGAGAAAATAGGATTTCATTATATGGGGATTGCTAATGGTTAACCATTCATCGAATCACTAATATGTGGAGAAAACCATCAATGTGGTCTTACCCTTTCAAAATAGGAATTACCAGAGGAATATAGAAAGAAAATTCAATAAATAGATAAAATGGACAGCCTAAAGTTGTACCACTTTCCCTTCCTTTTTCATATTTTAATAAAGAGTTTTTATTCAAATGAGAGGATGGAGGAAATGCAAGGAGTTATATTAGCAGGGGGGAAAGGTACGCGTTTAAGCCCTTTTACAAAAGTCATCAATAAGCATTTACTGCCTGTTGGTCCGTTTCCGATGATTTATTGGCCGATCAGCAGATTAAAACAGGCCGGGATTACTGATATTTTAATCATTACGAATCAACAGGATCTGGTTTCATTCCAACAGATATTAGGCAACGGGGAAGACCTGAATGTTCAACTTTCCTACACTATTCAACAAGAAAATGGCGGAGGAATTGCTGATGCTTTATATAGTGCCAAAGACTTCGTAACAGATAAATTCGTTATGGTATTGGGGGACAACCTCTTTGAGGAGGATTTAAGTAACTTTGTTCAAGAATTCGAGGCCGGATCCCATGAGGCTATTGTATTTTTAAAAGAAGTGCCTGATCCGGAACGATACGGAGTGGCCATCCTTGATGAACAAACGGAATCTATTATGACTATTGTGGAAAAGCCTAAAGTAGCAGCCTCCAATTTCTGTGTAACAGGTATCTATTTTTATGATCAAAGAGTTTTTCAGTATATTGAGTCGTTAACACCTTCTAGCAGAGGTGAAATGGAAATTACGGATTTAAATAATCTTTATATAAACAGAAAAGCATTACATTATAAAAAATTGTCCAAATGGTGGTTGGATGCAGGCACACATGACTCCTTATACAGAGCCAATCAGTTTTATTACGAAAATGGATTAAGGGGAGATCTGGTGTGAATAGAGGTGAAATGAAAAATGCCAAAAGTTTCAATTATCTTAACCAGCTACAATAAACATGAATATATCGCAAAGTCATTGCAATCTATCCTGGAACAAACGTATACGGATTTTGAACTTTTTGTGATGGATGATAATTCCAATGAAAAGACGCTAAATGTTATACAACCATTTTTGCAGGATGAAAGAGTAAAATTTTATAAAAGTGATATTCAAACTGTAGATGAACGGGTCATCAAGACAAGGTATGCTGTTTTAATTAATCAAGCCTTGGAAATGGCAAAGGGAGATTTTATCGCTTATGCTACTGATGACAATGTGTTCCATGAGCAAAAAGTTGAGAAAATGGTGCACTTTCTCGAGAAGCATCCTGAAGCATATGTGGTCTATTCAGGATCCAAGACCACCTATTTAGATGAAAATGGTGTACCAGAACGGAATGTAATCAGGAATGCAAGAGGAATCACCTGGTTGGCTCCTTGCGCAACAGATCATTGCTCAATCATGCACAGAAAAGAAATTTTACCGGTGATTAAACAGGAGTTCGGATCCATTTGGGATGAAGATCCTCAGTTCTATCGAATCGGTGATGCCCGATTTTTCTGGAGGGTTAATCACTTTTTGCCGTTTTATCCCCTGGATGAAATACTCGATTTTAACTTCATTACCCCAAAATCCATTCATGCCCAGCTATTTAATGAAAAACAATCATCATTTGTTGAAAAATTACCACCTCAAAGAACATGTAACGAATTGAGAGAGTCGCTTAGGGCCTTAAGAAGAGGGCAACAAGGATGAGCCACTATCTGAACCATTATTGGGCACTTTATCGACAATTTATGGAGGTTTTTAAAAACTTAAAATACTGCGATATTCCCATTGCGATCATGGTGAATTTTTACCAGTTGATTGATGAGGAATTAAAATTAACCATGGAGGATGAATCGTTCCTATTAGCTTGTAACGGTTCTGAACTTAACCAGAATGAAATACAGCCTTATTTTGAAACATGGCTCGAGAAGATTAAATTGCCTGCAATTGATCGAAATATGAGAGGGAAGATCCTCATAAATTACGATTATACCAGAATCCCCGAAGAGACCTATCAAACCTTGTTCAATCCTGATGAAACCATGATCCTTACCCGTTCAAGCAAATTACAATTACATGGCATTCCAACTGAGTTCGTGAAAAAATATGAAGAAACGGATGATGCCATTGCCAACAAACTGACTAAGAATGCTACTCATGTCTTTTCAAAATGGCAGGGGCATCCTGCTTTCGAGAATGAATTTTTTCAGCAAACTTTTCTGAATAGAATTCCAACCATAATCAAGGCGATTAGAACGGCTTTTAATCTTTTGGATTCCGTTCCTATTTCCACTATTGTTGTCGGAACCACAGAAGATATGTTAAGCAGGGCACTTGCTGTAGTAGGTGCTATGAAGGGGATTCATAGCCTTTGTCTCCAGCATGGAATTTTAATGGGGGAAGAGGCATTTATGCCTGTTTTTTCAACTGTAATAGGTGTATATGGTGAATATGAGAAGGAATGGTATATGGCCAGAGGCATGAAAGAAGAGAGAATCGCAGAAATTGGCCATCCAAAATATGACCCCATTTTTACCGCATTTCAGATAAATCGTGAGAAATTCCTAAGTGAGTTTAGTTTAGATCCTAACAAACATACTCTATTGGTCATTACAGGGCCCAATATTCAAGCTGATAGATTTGAACAACTGATTGGTGATCTATTGGAGAACCAGGATTATCAATTGATTATCAAGCCCCATCCATGGGAGATTGGGAAAGGGAAGTATAGTCAATATCTTGAGTTAATGGAAAAATATGAATCTATTAGAGTATATACTTCTCGTGACAATCGTTTATACGAGTTACTATCACAAGTAGACGGAGTATTAACCACTTTATCCACGGTTGCCTTGGAGGCACTTCTTATGAATAAACCGGTGTTTATTTACGACTTCTTAGTGAGCAATCGCCCCTACCAATATTACCGACAGTTAGGGGAGTTTCTCCAAGAAGATCCTGCCAAGTTGACGAAAGTCATCAAGGACTATTTTTCCTCGGATGAAATGAAGGAGAGATATAACCAAATTAGAAAAGAGTACGTTTCAACGTTATATATAAATGGAACCTCAGGTGAAAAATTACTAAATAGCATTCAAAAAAACCTATGACTTTACATAAAAATCATAGGTTTTTTGGCTTTCGCAGGATACTTGACTATTTCGTTGTGATTCTCTTTGTAACTAAATCCACTTTGAAGAGTCATCCGTTGAATGGATGGCTTTTTCGATTTCTATTCGATAATATCCCAACTGGCCGGGGTTCCTTTTTTTAAATCTCTTCTTGCCTTTTTTCCTATAAAAGAGGGTAGATGGTGCGGCTTGACTCCGTATCCCGGACGGATGGATCTTAGATGTTCTTCCGTAAACACTTCTCCCTTTTTTATATCTTTCACCACAAATAAAGAACGTGATAACTCTCTGCTTTTTTGTTTTTTAGTCGTCATCTCGTAATCTACTTTTCCAATCGCTGCTTCTGCATCTCTTACGGCATCTACAAGCTGTTTAAATTCCTGGTGGTCTAAAGAAAAACTGGCATCTGGTCCGCCAATGCTTTTATCTAAAATAAAATGCTTTTCTATAACTCTTGCACCAAGGGCTATCGAAACGATCGGCACCGTTATCCCCAAGGTATGGTCAGATAGCCCTGCCTCCACGCGAAAGGTATCTTTTAAATTTTGGATTGTCAGCAGGTTGGCATCCTCGATTTTTGCCGGATAGGCAGAGGTGCATTTTAATAATATGATTTGATCATTACCGGCTTTTCTGCAGACATCTACTGCATCACTGATTTCACCGAGGGTGGCAATTCCGGTTGAAATCAGAATCGGTTTTCCTTTAGTTGCGATATATTCGATTAATGGAAGATCGGTTATTTCAAAGGAGGCTACCTTATAAGCAGGAACCTGAAGCTGTTCTAAAAAGTCGACAGCCGTTTTATCAAAGGGACTTGAAAAGCAAATAAGGCCAAGCTGCCTGGCGTAATTCATTAACTCTTCATGCCATTCCCAAGGGGTATAGGCTTCGTTATAAAGGTCATACAGTGTTTTCCCGTCCCAAATGGTTCCTTGGGTGATACGGAAATACTCATGATTACATGGAATCGTCATCGTATCGGCTGTATAGGTTTGCAGCTTAATGGCGTCAGCACCGGCTTCCTTCGCTGCTTTGATGGTCATTTTCGCAATCTCGATATCGTGGCCATGGTTGGCTGACATCTCGGCAATGATCAAGACTTTGTTGGTAGTGTCAAAATTGTCAATAAACATTTACCCTACCCCTTTATTTAGAGAATAAACAAATTTAAGCAATCCATTGTTTTGTTCAGCAAAGGTAAATCCAGCTTTTTGAAATAGCCTTTTTGAAGCAGCATTTTGATCGGAAACGAATGCTATTATTTCTTTTAACCCGTGCCTTTGTTTGGTCATCATTTCGATGCTTTCAAGTAAAAGTGGGTAACTGAGCCCTTTTCCTAATAGTTTTTTCCCTAAACTGATACTGACCGTGGCAGAGAATTCTTCGATCAGATAGCGAATTTGTCCGTAAAATTGATTTGTTGCATCTGTGATGACGAAAAAAACATGATTCTCGGATTTCATCATGTTCTCAAACCACTGAATATGGTCGTTCCAATTAATTTTATGGGGATTAATGGAATATTGTCTAACGTAATCTTCGTTTGATAAATGAAATATCTCTTCCACATCATCCTTATGAACCATTCTTAAAAAATAAGGACGCCTTTGTTCTTCTTCTTGCAGGAGTGCAGAGATCATTCGTTTACCTCCTAATCCATCAATTTGATTTTTATATTTAGCCGTTAATTCGTTCCTTTTTGAAACAGCCAAAAGCCGTTTGAATTTTTCCTCCATTTTTTCTAAAAGTAAAGGATCGTTGTGATTTAGTACCTCGTCAACCAGTTGAAGTTCAACTAAACCGAGGGCATGATTGAATTGATTATCTGCTACTTTTATGGGGATAAAAGGTGTTTGTGTTGCTATTAGTTCATAAATGGTCTGTCCAGCAGCCGTGATCGCCAAATCGCACTTCAACATGATCCATTTCATTTCTTCAGAGGCGACGTGCTCATACAATTTGATGTTGCTATCTAAACAGGTGTTTATTTCAGCCCTATTTCTAAAAGACGGCCCGATTATGACGTGGAAAGTGATGTCGGGATAGTGCGGGCACAATTTCGACATGATGGCAGGTGTTAGGTTTTGCGGATCCGCTCCTCCCATAGTAATTAGAACGTTCGTAACCTTTGGGAGGGGGGGATCGCGATCGATATTCATGAAGGCCTTTCTCAAAATAATAAAATCGGATCCAAGCAAATAGCTAGTCATGGCCTGGTTTGGATAAGTTACTGTTTTTGTATAAAGAGAGGGATTGACCACTATTCCTTTTGGATAATGGATTCTTCCGTAATCATCGATAAATAAACATTTTTTCGCACGGTCTGCTATCACATGATAAATCTTTTCATCAGCAAGATAGGAATCGACAATACCATAATCATTTGGTTTTATCGTAGCATTCAAAAAGGATGGTGACAGCCAGTTCACCATCTTGTGCTTCCTGTCATTGATAATTCCCTTATCAACTGCATCCCCATGTATGATAAGCTCTGACTCAATTCCTTGATGATCCAATTCGTCATACAATGAGCTGCATCGGGAGATATGCCCCTGGCCAATTTGACTGCCGCCTTCTGTAAAAATAAGCACTCTTATCCGGTTATTTTTCAATGTCTTCCTCCAGAGTTCTGCCTTTTTGCTGGATTAAAGAGTTGATGGATAGCCATTCCGGATGGATTTTTAATAACTGGAGTACATCATTCATAAGGAAAGCAGGGTTCACTGGATAAAGAGCCGTTAAAAGGTTTTCAATTAGGCAAAAATCCTCTTGTGTGTCCACGGTCCATCGTAGCAATCCCCAGTCCTCATCCCCCTCCAATGATCCAATCTTAAAATCGGCCAAATGATCATAAATATAGGTGGTTACATGCTCTCTATACCATTTTGATCCGGCAAGCTTATTCATTTTTGTCAGTGTTTCTTTTGAAAATACTTCTACATCAAGACCTCTCGGGTATGTCCGCTTAACGATATTGGCGGTATAATCAAAATCGCCCTTGAGAAATAAATCAATCGTTCTATTGATGATGTCAGGATCAATCAGCGGGCAATCAGACGTCAATCTGACAATGACATCAATGGAATATTCATTTGCGGCATGGAGATAGCGGGATAGGACATCTTCTTCCGAACCCCGAAAAACGGGAATGGAAAGGCCGCCACAAAGATCTACAATGGGCTGATCCTTTCCAGAAGTGGTTGTTGCTACAATGATTTCATCCAGCAAATGTGCACGTTTCACTCGTTCAATTTGGTACTCCAACAGAGGTTTATTGAGCACTGTTTTTAAAACTTTTCCCGGCAATCTGGTTGAACCCATCCTTGCTTGGATGATGGCACCGATTTTCATGTTGTTGTACCCCTTTTGGCATAATGTGAAATCGTTTCTTTGACCGCCTTAATCACATCATGGACATCCTTTTCTTCCATAGCAGGGAATAGCGGCAATGTAATAATGCTTTCATATAATTGTTCAGCACGTGGAAAATCGCCTTTTTTATATCCTAATTGTTTATGGTATGGATGAAGATGAACAGGAAGGTAATGAACATTGACACCGATATTATGAGAGAGCAATGTTTCAAAAATGGTTTTTCTATCACAAGATAATTGATTTAAATCAAGTTTTAAAACATATAGGTGCCAGCTTGAATCTGAATCTGGATGCTGATAGGGGATCGTAACTTGCGGAATATCAGAAAAGGCGACATTGTAAAGCTCAGTATATTTTTTGCGTATGGATATAAATTGATCGATTCTTTTCAACTGGCTCGTTCCTAATGCGGCTTGTAGGTCGGTTAAGCGATAATTAAAACCTAGTGTGTGCATTTCGTAATACCAGGGACCGTGATGTTCTATTAACTTTGTTTCATCCTTGGTGATGCCGTGGGTTCGAAACAGCAACAGTCTTTCATAGAAATCTGGATTATTAGTGGTGATCATTCCACCTTCTCCAGAAGTAATATGTTTAACAGGATGAAAACTGAACATGGTCATATCACTAATAGAGCCGACCTTTTTTCCTTTAAAGGTGGCACCTAAGGCATGAGCGGCATCTTCAATAACGATGAGATGGTGTTTTTTAGCCAGATTTTTGATTTCATCCAATTGAGCAGGTTGTCCTGTGTAGTCAACAGGAATAATGGCTTTCGTTTTATTTGTAATTTTTTCCTCAATGAATTGATAATTGATATTATAGGTCTTCTCGTCAATGTCGACAAAAACAGGCCTAGCCCCCTGATAAAGTACACAATTGGCACTTGCCGCAAAAGTCATCGGTGTGGTGATGACTTCATCCCCGTCCGTAATACCGGCTGCAAAGCAAGCTGCATGCAAGGCGGCGGTACCATTGGCAAAACTGACGGCAAATTTGGCACCAACGTAGTCGGCAATTGCTTGTTCAAAGGTGGATACAGCAGGTCCTGTTGTGAGGTAATCACTCGTTAACACCTCGATCACGGCTGCAAGATCGTCTTCATTCATCCACTGACGTGCATAGGGGAGAAAGGTATCTCTAATCGGTTTATTAGTCACATGAATTCCCCTTTCATCTTTATTTCTCTTCGTTTACGAGTTCTCTTAATTCTCTGACTGTTAACCAATGAGTATTTATATTGCTGATATAACTAAAACCATCCGGTAATGTCTTGCCTCCGCTTGGATATTTGGTATTCCACCAAGGAAATTCGGGCTGAATCAGGTAATAAGTATCAAATTCCAATGTACGGCGGGCATCATCTTCGGTAATCATGGTTTCGTGCAATTTTTCACCGGGCCTAATGCCTACGATCACAGTTTCACAATCAGGGGCGATGGCTTTTGCTAGATCAGTCACCTTCATACTAGGGATTTTCGGAACAAAAATTTCTCCACCTGACATTCTTTCCAGGTTGTCAATGACAAACTGAACACCTTGATCGAGAGTAATCCAGAAACGGGTCATTCTTTCGTCGGTGATAGGAATTTTTCCCGTTTCTTTTATTTTTTTAAAAAATGGAACTACACTGCCGCGGCTGCCCACGACATTACCATATCTTACAACGGCAAACCGGGTACTTTTTGCTCCGGTATAAGAATTGGCAGCAACAAACAGTTTATCTGATGCCAATTTGGTTGCTCCGTAAAGGTTCACCGGGCTGGCAGCCTTATCAGTGCTTAGGGCGATGACTCGTTCTACTCCTCTGTCCAAAGCGGCTTCGATAATATTCTGTGCGCCGTGAACATTTGTTTTAATCGCTTCAAAGGGGTTATACTCACATACACCCACATGTTTCAGGGCTGCTGCATGAATAACAATATCTACGCCTTCAAATGCCCGTATTAGTCTTTCTTTGTCCCGGACGTCTCCAATAAAAAAACGAATTCGTTGATCGGTAACTTCCTGTGCCATTTCATATTGTTTTAGCTCATCACGGCTGAAAACAATGACTTTTTTTACATCCAACTCCAGAATCTTCTTAATAAATTTCTTTCCAAAAGATCCGGTGCCCCCAGTTACTAAAATGGTTTTCCCTTTTAGGTCATACAACATTTTTCACTCCATTCCTAGTTTATTAACTTCTAAGCTGTTTAAGAATAAATTGGATTCGATGTACAAAGGTGTGATGGTCAATCACTCTTTTTCTGGCATTGTGGCCATATTGTGTTCTTGAATGGGCATCATCGATATAGGTTTCGATCAATTGCAGACATTCTTGATTCGTCGAATAAGAGATTATCTCGTTCGCCGTGTCAAAATGGGTAGCTAAATCGGCTTTTTCAGAAAGAAGCTGAAATACTCCGCATGCTGCAATGTCAAAAGTGCGATTATTAATACTCTTGCTAGTAATGCCAAGTGTATTTTTATTTTTATAAAAATCATAAGCTCGATGAGGGTTTAGAATAATCTTTGCAGAGTGGAACAGGTCTGTAAGATAAGGAGGGTCAATCCACTTGTTAAAAATATGCAACCTGCCTGATTGATGATCAAGAAATAATTTTCTCCACAAAGGTCCGCCAATTAAGACGGTATACTTGGTGTTTTCTAAAATATCTTGGACCAGTTGAATTCTTTCTGGATAAGGATAACCTATTAAGCATAAATCATAGATAGTATTCCTAGGGTTTGGGAGCGGGTGGTATAGGGAAGGGTCAGTACCCAATGGCAGATGATAAATTTTCTTGGACTGGAAACTATTTTTGTAAAATTCATAGGCTCCTAAATCAATCGTAAAAATCATATGGAAGTCTTCTATTAATTTTATGGATTCATCGATATAATAGGGGTCCTCTGTCAACCAAATGCCTAACTGAATTCCTTTTGTCTTTAAGTATGGGATTAGTTCGTTCGGTAGCCCATATCCGACAAAAACAAGAGCCACGTCAGGCTGGAACGCTTCAATCTGTTTGATTGTTTCCCGGTTATATTTTGGTGGAATAGATAAATAGGTTTGATTGAGCAAGGTAAGGGAGTCCAGAATGGACTGTTCGAAATAGGGATATATACCAGAATAACCGGATGAAATAAATAAGATTTTCATCGATTACCAACACCTTGACTATTAAATAGGGAAGACTATACAGAAACGGTAGAGAGATAGATTTTATAGAGGGAAAGGGCAGTAATTTTTAAAAACCCTGCCCCTTCTCCTTAAGGGTTTGTTGGGACTACTACAGAGAAATATTCAATGTCATTGTACATGATATACGTAAATCGTTCTGCTAAAAATGGACTTAGAGTCTCCGGTTCACGCAATGTAATTAAACCATATCTTGATACATTGATTAATTCACCAGATAGTACATCGCCTGTCCATGTTTTAAGGGTAACTTCATAGCCGATATATCTTTTCAGGGCACTAGCCATACTGCCTTCAGGATATTTGTTTTTGTCCTTGCTTCCCATCTCTTCTCATCTCCTTTCCGGTTGTGCTACAGACTAATATATTCCATGAAAGAAAGTTGGACAGGGCATTTTGAATAGAAAAATACAAGTTGGATAGGTTTAAGAGCCCTTTTTTGCAGCATTCATGATGCAAAATAAAAAGGGTGCTCTTTTGGCACCCTCTTACGTCAATTGTTCTTTTTCGATTAAGTCCTTTACTACGTCTTCGATGGTTACGTTCTCCAATGACTTCTCCAAAGCCAGCTGTGCAGTTGTAAATATTGGAATAATACTGTCCTGGATGTTCCTGCCAACAGGACAATCAGGATTTGGCTGATCATGGACACTAAATAACTCTTTTTCAGGGACCACATTCACGGCCTTATAGACATCTAGGAGGGTGATCTCTGATAATTCTTTGGCAAGTGAGGCACCGGCGACCCCTGGATGTACGTTTACCAGTCCGGCCTTTTTTAGCATTCCGGTTATTTTCCTAATTACNNAAGAAATTCTGATGAACTCACCCCATCTTTGTTCATTTCAATTAAAGCTAATATATGAATTCCGACAGCAAAACGGCTGCTGATTGACATGTTTTCACCTTCTAAATGGAAATGTAGAGTGTAATGTAATTAATGTGATTACAATTTATTATAACGTAAAACGGTTACGGATATAAGTAAAATATCACGAAGTCCAAGAAGGTAATTATTGAGGGAATACACTAATAATAAAGGGTGAATTAGAAAAGGAGGTGACCCCCATTAGCATCTCAAGTGGAAAATGGACAAAACACCTAATCCTTAGTGAGGATGAAATCTTGATCAAACACTTGCCGCAAACCAATTTATTAGTTAGAGAATCCATATGGGAGTATTTAGACCGATTCGGGGCGGTAGTCATTAAACCAAGTCAAGGTCTAAAAGGATATGGGGCAGTAAAGGTTTCAAGACTAGATTTAGACCAATACGAAATCCATAGGGAAAAGACCCGAATACAAACGGACAGATACGGACTGTTGCAACTTCTGGATAAAGAGAAATACCAAAGAAAAATGTATATTGTCCAAGAGAGAATTCCTTTGGCTAGGGTGGAAGGAAAGCCATTTGATAGTAGGATTATGGTCGAGCGCGAACAAAAAAAAGACGAATGGAAAATCACCGGAAGGCTTGCAAAGGTAGCAGAAAAAGGCTACTTCATCACCAACGTAGCATCCGACATCCTGCCCCTACACGAAGCCATCTCCCGATCCAACCTAAGAAATCAAGAACATGCCCCCCTGACCCTAATAGAAAAAATCGACAACCTCGCCATCCATTCCGCCCACCAACTAGCAGAATACTACACCAGCTCAAACACAATCGGATTAGACATTGGCATCACCAAATCCGGAAAAATATACATCATAGAAGCCAACCTCAAACCTAGCCGCGCTATGTTTAAACGTTTAAAAGAGTGAGAAGAGTGTAAAAGGTGACAGGCACCATAAAAACACGAATGTCCATACCGGGTGGACATTTTGTCTGACAAGAAAAAACCAGGAGCACTTCCGTTGTGGTGTGCTCCTGGTTTTTCATTTTTTCTTGATAAATTTGTTTTCTGTGGTGGAGTATTGGTATTGAATTTTTTTGCTGTTGGTTAGAGGGAGGGTGAGTTTGTTTCCCTCTAGTTTGAGTTCAGCGGATGCCCCCTTTGTTTGGAAAATGGGTGTAAGGGGGTCATTTTTGGTGCTGCTGCTATTGAGTGAATAGACCCATACATAGGTTTCATCTTGGTTATTGCTGGCTGCAAGGACAATGTTGGATGCGTCATTTGAGGCGTCCGAATCAAAGTCGTGTTCAGCTCCGTATAAGGAAAAGCCGTCCAGTAATCGCTCTTTTTTATCAAAAGGGCTGGTTTCTCCATTTACCTCTATTTTGACTGGAATGGCCGTATTGGTCGTATCCATTAGATAATAAAGGTTGTTTCCGTCCGGTTGAGGGTGAATATCAATCGTTTGGACCATTTCTCCGTTTAGAACGATGCTCCCCTTCTGTAAGCTAGAAAATTGCTTAAAAGATTCTAGAGCGCTCCGTTTTTTGGTCCCAGTTTCCGTTCCGTTCGTCTTGACTGCCTTGGGCGGAGCTACATTCCGATCTCCGAACACAATCAAAGCTCCACCTCCCGCAGCCCCAAGAAGGGCAACAGCCAGTACCAACGATAGCCCTCGCTTCTTAAAAAGCTTCCCTAGCAGACCCGATGTCTCTAATTCCACTTCTTTTAACAATCCTTTTAAACTGCTGTTGCGAATCGTAGCCAATTCCTTCCGATACGCTCGATTTTTCCAAATGGACTCCGGATGATCAACCAAATAGCTTTTCAAGGCCTGCTTATACTGTTTAGAGCCAAGCAGGGCCACATTTTCCTTGATAAAAGAAACGGCTGCTTTGGCGCCACCATAACGGGTCGAATGGGAGAAAAGTCCATTATAATCAACCTCGCCCAGCTCTGATTCGAACGCTAAGACCAAAACCGAGAGATGGTCCTGCAGCTGCTCCCCTTGCAATAATCGTCGGAGAGTTTTCCTGAGCTCACCCCGTTCCTGCCGCCTTAGTGTTTGCAAAATGGCCGTTCTACTGTGTCCTGGCTCGCTCAACAACTGATACAAGGCATAGGTAATCGAATAATTCCGCTTAATTCTATCATCTTTAATCCTTACTTCCTTCGGGACTATTTCTCCAAACATCAACACATCCCGAATGGACAGCTTCTCCAAATCAATTGCATAGAGCAAGCCAACCACAGCTGACTTTAAGAGGTCCTTTTTAAAATGTTGAAAAGCCTGGGGGTCGTCGATGTCTATATCAAAATTCTTGACCGCGCATACTGCCATAAAAGGGTTTTCTGCGGCACGAACCGTAGCAGCGATTGCTTTATTGACGACTGTTCTAAAAGTTTCAACATTTAGCAGGAACGGGGCCGCCAACAGCTCGCTGATTTTGGCTAAGATTTCCTCGATCTTTGTCAGAGGCTCTAAGGTTTCTTCTAGATATACCTGTAATAAATCCGCATAAACCTGATGATCATGAATAAAGCTCAATATTGCTTCACAGGTAGGCTTGTCCTGCTCAACCACCTTCCAAAGCTGCTGCAACAGGGGATGTCCTTGATAATACTGAAGGGTACTGAGAATAAACGACAGCGGCTCATCATGCCTGAGGAATGTATTTAACGAAATCACTGTTTGAATAAACTCAGCAGCGATTTCTGCATCGCCCGCTACCCGTTCCTCTTGCAGTAACCTCAAAAACAGCGACAACAAAGCAGGTTTCCGCTCGCTGTTGACTTGTAAAAATTTATTCAATCCCAACAAGTATCCCAATTTATTTTTTCGATAAATCGAAAAATCATCAAGATAAAAATCAGCTAACTGATAGTAACTCGCCAGTTCCAACTTTTGATCCTCAGACAGCCCGGACAAAGACTCTTCTGCAAACATAAAAAAGTCATCCATGGGCTTTCCCTTGGAAAAATAATCAAGTGCCAAGTCAAGGTATTCATGCTTTTGTCCGGTAATCTCAACCCCGGATATACTCCCGCCTGCAAAATCAAAAATGAACTGCTTTTCCAGAGAGCGATCTCCGAAATTCAAGGTCCCTGGCTCAAAAAACACCACATGCAAATAATTTTTTACAACGGGGTCACTGGTAAACGTTAAGGCCCCGAAACGGCGGCGGTGCGCATAAGGCAAATAGCTCCAGATCAGTTCTAACAGCCGCAAGGCATGCTTGGAGTACTCCTGCAAAGGTGACTTAAGGGAAACAAATACTTTTTTCTTGCCGGCGACCGAAGACATAACAGCGAACAGCAGCTGTTTAAACTGCTCCACCGAAATCTCCAAATCGCCGAGAATCCCTTCAGCAGGCCTCTCATCATGTTCAAGATCCTCTAGTTCCTCTAATTCCTGCCCAAGTGAAACATCATAGGAAATGCAAAAACCCGTCATTTGAAACAGTTTCCCGGGATTCTTTATCCATTCTTCCTTGCGCCCCTGGGGTATTACATAGTTGTGCATAAAATACGTGCTGCGCTCCCCTGTAAAATCTGCTGGCACAAACACGGCCTGGCCCACTACAAGGTCACCGGTTTTCGGTTGAAAAATCGTCACCGCCTCCGGATACTGCGTGATATCCTTTTCCCCGCTTGCCACTAAGCTTTTTGGGGAGTCATATAAACAGAAGGGGTGCAAATATTTGCTGACAAATGCTTGATCCAGCCTTGCGGAAATCGCGATCGTATCATAGCCATCCGTTGCATGAAAAATGCCGCCCCGTTCCCGAGTATACATTTGCTGCTGAATTCGATCCTTCAATGTGTATGTCTCCCTTCAATATACCCCAGTTTATACAGCAGCCAAATGAACGGCTCATCGACCCGTATCGGACTAATGATCCCGCTGATCTGCTGATCGACAGGGTTGCTTCCAAGGGCGGACACGGCAAAATAGGAGGTATCACGGAAATAGACATCAAGAGCATTCACAAACGGAACATCAACCTTGGCAAGGAATCTTCGGACCTCGCCATTGATATTGTTGAATTCATCAAGATTAAGATAGCCTTGATGGGTCACATGTTGAAAAATATTGCTGTTCGTACGAATGTACTCTCCTTCTTCCGATTTCAACGCATTCAACAAATCGCTTTTTGTTAAAATAACCGCTGTCGGAATGTTCGTTTTGTTGGTGTCCAGATGGGCGATAAAATCTCCGAATAAGGAAATGACCACCTCACGCGGTTCATCGGCCATCCCGACAATTTTCCCAGGATTTTCACCCAGTTGATGGATTAATTTCTCGCGGATGGAGCGAATCTGCATCGGATCGACCAAAAATAAAATTCCCGAAGAATTCTTGATATGGGCAGCGTGAAGCTGTATATAATCCTTGTCTGTCATCCCCTCTCCGGCAACATCGAAAAACACCAGCGTCAACGGGGCTTGATCCTCATCTTTAAAAACAAATTGAAAAATAAATGGCTCCTGTCGGCGTGTCCTCGCAGTTGAATCGAGCAAGCTGCCATTCTCAAATAAAGGAACCTCATACTCCTGCCGGAATCGTCTGCTAATCTCGTTATCTAGCGGAATGCAGGCAGCATGGAAATTATTTGCCGTTACATGCTGCAAGGTATGAATCAGGGACGTCATGTAGACTGATTTCCCAACAGAGGTCGCGCCGACGATTGATACAATATTGCTGGGATATTTACCGGCAGTTACCGGCAATTCATTGTGGCACTCCGGACAGAGGCGAGTTTTCGTCACCACCGAGTATTTATCGGAAACCCCCATCAAGACGCGGTCCGAATAAATTTTGTTTTCGTCGGGGATCATCGCCGGTTCTATCACTGCTTCCAAATCAATTGGAGCCAGCCCGAATTTCGCCCGGTACTGATTCAATTCTTCATCCTCCTGTAGCGCCAATGTTTCGTCATCGTCACGGTAATGCGCCGCTCGAAAAACAACTTCCTCATGATGGAATTTAGCAAAACAGTAGGGGCAGATGATATCGTAGAAAGGCAGCCGTTCCTTGGTCGGAGGCTTTTTTTCAAACATCTTCTTTAAAATTCCGAACATCTCAAGTCTCTCCTTATTGTGGAATCAGCTCGTAATGCTGGGCCGAGTGCTTTCCGTTTCTGAAAAAGATGCGAATATATTCGTCCTTATCGAGTTCCTTTTCAAATAACTCAGTCGTCCCGGACGGAAAATTACGATTAAACGGGTACACCGTGCCGTCTTCGAGCGAACTCGGGGCGCTGCCGCGTTTTTTCACATACACCAACAAGTCTCTATCAATCGGAAACTCCGTCATAATCGACATTTTCATCAGTTTTTTTGGCTTCAGCCATATTTGTTTATAGCTGATGGAAAAATAAATCTTCGCTTTCGATCCGGTTATATAAGTCAGATTGTCGTCGTTGTCTTGATAGAGCAGTATTAGCCTGCCGTCCCGCTTTTGGCAGGGGATAATCCGATAGGCACTGCGTCCCATCGCTTCTAAGCGCCCTTTGTAACCCTGATTGGCTTTGTATTCCTCTTTGGTATAGAACAACAAATCCCGTTCTTCCAAGTCGTGGAGCTGCTTTAGTTGGTCTACCGGAGCTTTATACAGGTAAACATAATCGACTTCCTTGGGCCAAAACCAGGATAAATGAAGCTCTGAACCTCTGATGGTGGTTCGCACATCCCGAATGGCAAGGGCCGGGGAAGGAAGGGGTTCCCAGTTCATGGTCATCATCCTCCTGTTAAAAACTTTTTCTAATATTATCCTTTTGCGGCTTAGTGCCTCTTATAGAAAAATCAATATCACCGGAATGCCGCGACACCCCGCTTGAAAACTTCTCCCGAATCGGAATGAGTATCGTTCCAAGTCCCGTTACCACTGTTAGTAGAAGATCCGCAAACAATCTATTATAAAATCCGGAAAATAGTCCAGACTCCAGAACCAACCCCGCTAATACTCCCGAGACCAGTCCGGTGATCGCATAGCTTTTCGCCAGATATCGGTTGTCAAACAGGATTCCAAGACTTAAACCAAACAGCCCGCCAAGCAGGTTCAGCAGGATTACCCGGAGAATGGCCAAATAGGTGCTGTCCTGAAACACTCCAAACCGTTCGTCAATAAGGAGACGGTCCTGATTATCGAGATAAATTTTTTCAAAAACCTTCGATAATTCGTCGGCATTTTTCACATCATGGAACGATCCGCCGGTTTTAGAAGCAATCTTTTTTAGCAACTGTGCGCCGCCCCAGTCAATTTTGCTCATCCCCACGGTATTAATGACAATATCTTCACGCTGATATGGTTCAATCACTTTGCTAAAATCAAGTTTGCTGTAGCCGTCGGAGAAAAGAATAACCATCGGCTTGCGTCCGTTTTGTCGGTTGCTATTAATCTCTTTCAGCGCCAAGTCCAAGGCACGGCCAATGTTGGTCCCGCCATCATCCTCCAACCCGTTAATTTGGGCAATCGCATCCCCACGTTCCGGTTTATCACCAATGGAAAACATCGGTTTCGTAAGGTTAGCCTGGTCATTAAAGGAAATTACCGCAGCCCGGTGAGTGGACTTCATCCCGTCAATCAGCCTGGCAGCAGCTTTCAGGCTCTCATGGTTTGGGTCAGTCTTATTCATGCTGCCAGAAGTATCAAGGACGACCACGAAATCATCAGGCGGCTTCACGCTGGAAAAATTAATAGAATAAAAGAATTGAAATAACAGTCCTGCTGCAAACAGCATTACTAGGGTGGAGGGTACGAGCACCTTCCAGCCGCCAGCGTCGACCGTTGATCACCGGAGTCATCAGCTCCGCCAGCAGGCAGAAGAGCCCGAACAATAGAGCCAGCACCCCAAAATAGGCACCGATTAAAAGAATATTGGGCCAAACCCCGTAAAAAGCATCCAGCAGCCATTCGCCAATTAAGGCACCAAGCAGCCCGGCAATGATGCTAAACATCAACAATAGAAAACTAAACTTTCTAACAGGCATATTTACACCTCCCTTGCAGGACTTCGCTCCCCGGCATGAAGCTCATATCCGTCCTTGATCAGGGCGTTATAATAACGTTCAGCCTTACGATAGTAGGTTAAATCTTTAAGACGGAAGCCGCCCATTAATGATAGCTTTTCAATCCCACTCGATTTTTTTTCGTGGGCACAGCCAACCTTGAAATGCCGGGTATCCTGCTCTTTTTCCAAGGCGTAATGCATAAATTTGCTGTAAAAATCGCCGATAAAATATCTTTCCTCATAGCGATGTTCCAGGAAGGTTTGAAATACCTCGATATGAATCGCCGCGTTGTCATTCAGGCGATTATAGAGCTGCTTAAACAGTTCCTCCTTAGAAAGAACGTCCTGATTGTCATACTGGGTATGAACATTAGAACGCTCTAATAATTCGTCCTCAAAGCTGCGGTGGAACTCCTCACGAGACAGCACTTCGCGGTTGCAAACGGTAAGGAGCCTTTCCAGTAAGGCATTTGGCTTTTTCAAAAGATGGTATATATTGCCGAAGAATCGCTCGCTCGAAAAGAAGTGAGGGCCATATTTTTCCTTTAGCTTATTCGTGATCTCGCGAATAACATCGGCATAATACTCCGCGATATTTTTATCCAAATAGTCATCGGAATCTTCATGGAGACTCTCGGCAGCCGTTTGTTTGAGAAGGGAGGAGAGCTGATGCATTGTGTCAACCTTTAGACTCAGCTTTTGATGTCGCTCTTCAAGTATCTGTTGATACTGGTGAAGAATTCCCTGCTTCACCTCAAGTTTGAGGACCTCCAATTTTGTTCCATATACATGTTCGAAAAAGTAATCCAAATACAGCTGCAGATTTTTTTTATCACTAAATGGGCGATAGCTTTTTTTGAACTCACACTGATCCACGGTTTGGCGGTACAGCTGATCCAGCCGGATTTCCGCCTCATGAAGTTCATGTTTCGTGTCGCGGAGCTGTTTGTGGATCTCTGCCATCACACTTTCGCCCGTATCGGCCGTCCAACCATATCCGCAGTAGAGGCCGTATTGTTCATTGTTGATGATTTTTTCATATAAGCAGTGTTCGATTTTTGAGCGCAAATCCAAATTCAATACATGTTCGCGAACCGGATCGGCAAAGTTAGCAACGAAAAAGAGGGTTGTACCGCCCTCGAACAAATAATCCTCCGCTTCGCGTACAGTCATTTTTTTTACGAATTGATAAGAGTTGGTGACAGTCAGCAATCCGTTCATCTCCTTGATTTTGGCAGCGGAAGGGAGGAACTTGGTAAAATATCGCTCAAAGTCGCCTTGAGACAGCTCAAACAATTCGAGTCGTTTTTCCAGTGGGACCGTATCGGCTGTTTCCGAAATGTTCTTGAGATACTCCGTGAAAAAATGGCTTGCTGCATTCAGAGCGATGGCTTTGTTGGGGCGGTTCACTCTGGCAAATCCGGCAGAGGCGTAGACTGGTTCAAGAGAGTTTCCACGAGAGGCTCGTTTAAAATCCTGATGAATATAGCTGTCCATTTTTTCATGGTAATCGGTAATCATTTTTCGATTTTTTAACAGATTGAGATAGCTAATCATTTCCACGTTTTGCCTCGGGGCATCACTGGAAATCAGGCCATTTTCATTTTTATCGCTTAAAAAATAAACCAAATCAAATAATGGGGCGGAATGGCTAACAGGCAGTCTTAGATGATGGTCAATGAGTTGGAGCTCTTGTTCAAAGGTATAGTCGTCGCGCTGATACCGATCTAGTTCACGCAAAAAACTGAATCCCATTGATGCAGCAAAGGCAAACTGGTCGTCTTCTTGTTTTTCGCTTAGGAGTCCATATAAATCCACCTCAATGGTCTTGAACGATTCCTGAAGCAGGCTTCTTAACAATAAAGTAAACTCCTGAATCAGGATATTGGCCGGGTCATC
The DNA here is from genome assembly GCF_036962145.1 of Bacillus sp. JJ1764. Taxonomy (NCBI): domain Bacteria; kingdom Bacillati; phylum Bacillota; class Bacilli; order Caryophanales; family Bacillaceae; genus Bacillus; species Bacillus sp. JJ1764. The sequence goes on from NZ_JBALNY010000020.1 coordinate 23,840, forward strand.
GATGGCTGTGACCACACAAAGATGAACCTTTTGCAGGGAAGAAAAGTACTTTCCATTTTCCGCTATTTTTGTGGTTAGCCGTCGATAGGTTTTATTTAATTCGATCAGAAAGTTGTCATCATGGTGGAAGGTATCATAAAGATGTTTGCGCAACTCCTTGCGGTCGAACTCAGGTTTGGGTAGCTGAAAGGAAAACACATTCTGATGGGTAACTGTCTCAGTTTGATAGGCGTGCACATAAAGGACACCCGGGCTGTTATGCCATTTTTCCTCATTGATTTGAATGATGGTGCTTAAGGATTCCTTTACCGAATCCCCCAGTATTAAAAACACAACCGGGTGACGCACACTACGCTGTTCATGTTGTGACAGACTATTTTGTTCCAGCTGATTTGAAAAGGCATGGGCATACTTTTCCAATAGTTCCTGCAAGCTGTTTCCCCCCTTTTAAGGAGCTACTATAGGTGACACTATAAGGTGACAGGCACCGCCCGTGGACAAATTGGTCGATTTTGTCCACGTGGGGTGGACACCTTTGGTGACAGGCACCAAATTGACTGTGCCAATTTTATGATTTTAATTGACGTAGCATTTCCTGTACTTTGATCATGATTTCTTTGTAGAAATGGTACAGTTCTTCGCCGTTTACAAATTCTTTATAGTCATAATCCAGTGCTTCTTTTTCTTTTTGGTAGGATGCAGCCATTTCTTCGAGGGCAGCAATTAGCTCGTTTGCATTTTCCTGGCTGATCATTTCATTGCTTCGGCGCTCCGATTTGCGGCCAAGCTGATCCATTTGTTTTGGATGAAGGGATTTAAACGCCCGATAGATTTCGAAATCGACGAATTTCGTTGTCTTCATTAGGTTAACGAATGGTTCCCAGGCATCCTCTTCCAGCTCTTTGTCATACACAAAAAGGGCACCGCGTTTGCGTATCGTTTTTGTGTACATGGCTTGAAGGAAGGAATTGATTAATTCCTCTTGTTCCTTTTTCCCTTGAAGATATTGGTCAAGCTCTGTGATTTTCTCCTCAAGCTGGCTGTATTTTTTTACCTCGGCTTTGATTTTTTCAATCAGCTTTGGTGAGCGGATGAAGTTTTCCTTGGCGAGCTCGACACCGGTGCTGCCAAAGATATCACTGGATCCAGCGGATTCCATATTGCCAGCAAACAGATCTTTCAGTTCACGGAGCAGCTGTTTTACATTACCGAGGCTGCCCTGATTGAGTTGTGTTGGATTGACGTCGTATTTGGCAAACAACTCAGGGATATTGATTTCTTTCGTAAAATGGCACTTGAATCGGGCACTGGTGTTTTGGTCGGTATCCTTTTCAGTTATGCAGCTGTATTTCTGGGCTTGATCAAATAAGGCGCGGATGCTGGCATTATAGGCTTTAATCCGTTCATTGCTATACGTATCGCCCCATGATTTCTCCGGAAGGGGTGAAGGGAGGTAGGCCCAGTTTTCAGATGCTGTTTGAACAAGATGGCGGCCGACGCCCTCTTTTTCTAGAATCGTTTTTTCATAAGAACGCTCGTACACTTGGAGCGGCGCATAGGCAAATAACGGAACCCCGTTTTTCGTGTTTAACCAGAATATCCGGTTTTTCAGCTCGCTTTCCTTGATGGTGTAGCGGGAATGGCTGAGCGAATGGCGTTCGAAATTTTTAATGCCGTTGAAAATACTTGGTGCCTTAACTGGAACGGACACAAAGCCCCATTGCGGGAAGTGCAGCTGGCCATTGCTGTTAGCTAGATGGAACACGGGCAGGGCATCTTGGTCCAGACGGGCAGCGATTTTTTCCTCAATAATTCGGTCAATCGGCTGATCCTCACCGTATTTAAGCCGTAAAAAGTCTTCCATTGATTTGGTGATCAGATCACCGAACTGGTCAGTTAAGAACTCGGAAACCGTTCCGACGACATCGATATCGGAATCTTGCACCCAGTAAGTTGATTTTTCCAGGAGCATCTCGGACCATTGCTGAACCAATAGCTCGCCATCTTTGGAATCAAACATCCGCTGGATTTCGCGGGCAACGTCAGGGACACTGACTAAATGCCAGTAATAAGTAACACCTTGGTCATGGCGGACTTCTTCACCGTTCACAAGGATATCGGCATTTTTTTGAAAAATTCTTTTCAGGTTTTCAAGGATTTCTTTATAGATTTCATAAATTTTGTTGTTTTGGCTGTTAATGAGTTGGTATAGATCCTCATAAAATTCAATCATTTCCTCGATGCGAGCTTTTTCGGCACGGGCATCATATTCATTCAGCTTGGCCTCTATATAGGCATTCTTTTTCCGGTCCTTCGAGATGAAGGCGCTTCGGGCATCCTCTAATTTATTTAGGGCATATTCCTGTTCAGATTGAATGGCTTTTGGCAGCCGTTCGAGTCGGTCGCGCAGCCCTTCGATGTAGGCCTGAATGGTTTTTAGGAGACAGAAGCCGTCCTTGGTGAAAATGAGTCTTGACGCATAAATGGGTCCTTTTTTCGGATGTAAGAAAAGACGTTCGGTTTGCTGGCGGAACTCCTCCATGACCTGCCCTGGAAGCTGGAGCTTGCATTTTCGATACTGATCCTTGGCCTTGGCGAGAAATTCCCGCTCTAACTCTTCATCAAGGTTAATGACGTTCGTCCGGATTACGTTATTATAGGAAAAGCGATCGCTGTTTTCATAGCCGGATAATGCTTCAGGCACACGTTCACTAAAACGGTAGTGCACAGAATCCGGGTCTATTCGCAGTTTTTCGGAGAACTGTTCGACGTCAGCTTGGTCAGGATTTGTATCAAACATTCCGTTCATTTTTTCAAAAAGCTTATAGCCGATGTAGGTGGTCATTTCTTCCACAGGGATTTCGGCCATGGAAGCTCCGATGATGTTGTATTGATAATTGGCGGCATATGGCTTCGGCATTTGGGCGATATTGGTGCGGATGTTGCTAATGTAGTCGTGGATGGCAAATTCTTCGCCTGATTGTTTTTCCTCATTGGCCATGAAGTTGGTGATATTTTCTGCGGTGACATTCATGCAGTAATCGTAGGCATTTTCAAGCCACTTACCTTCAAGGTTGGTCCCGGAGATTAAATGGCATAGGTTAAACGGCGGCATAGGGGAGTTGACTTCTAGGAGGCTGCCGTATTTCATGTTGAACCGCTCGTTACGTTCGTCGCAGTTCATCCAATAATCGAGTTCTTTTAAGGCGGCGTAGCCGTTCTTTTCAATATATTCCACAGTGTGGGAGCTTAGTCCGCGTTTCGATAGGTTAACGTCAGGTGTGAACAGGTAGCCGAGAATGCTGATTTTATCAACGCCCGTTGCTCCAAATTTTCGTTCAATGATGCCTCTCGTGATGTAGGAAATATCGAGATAGCAGCCGCTTCCGGTACCGCCGGATAGACCAGTAAGGATAAACACATACAGCTTTTTCCCGCTTCCTTCGAGAACGGCTTCAATTTTTCTTTCAATCGTTTGAACAACTTGGTTGATTTTTGTGAACAAGAGAAGTCGCCCAGCTTGGCGAACTCCGGAGGCTCCGCTGATCCCATCGGTGATAAGGAGCTCTGGTGACAGCCATTCCTTTATGTATGGCTCAAGGATGCTCCGGTTTTGAAGGAGGCCGCCGATTTCCGGATTGGACAGCAAGACAAACTCCTTATTTGGATCAAGACCAATTCCTTTATATTTCTTATTGCGATCATACTCATTTGTCTCAAACGCCAGAAACTCAATATTATCCGGTTTTTCTTTTTTCTTTCGGGAAAGGGGATCCTGCGGCAGTTTAAACCGCCGATTCACCTGATACTTCAATCGGAGCAGCGCATCAATCCCGGTTCCCCCGAGACCAATCACCAACATCGGATTATCAATCGTATCCACCCGAATCTTCTCCGAAATAATCCCCCCGCCAAGAGAAACATCCAACTGCGAAATATGCTCCCTAACATTTGCCTTCATGTAAAAACTCCTCTCCTGCGATGTATCGTAAATAAAGTGATATAAAAACTGACGACGAATATCCAATAAAGGTGACAGGCACCGCACGTGGACAAAACAGTCACTTTTGTCCGCGTGAGGTGGACACCCTGAGTGGCTGGAACCAAATGGCACATCTGGTGCTTTTCAAAATGCCTAAAAAGGTGTCAGGCACCAACACTAAAAGTATTCGATATAGATGGATTTGTTCACTTGCTTTAGCACGACACGAAGGCGGTCATTGCGTTTGATTGGCAAGCCTTTTTTGGCGTCGACGGCGCGGCCGCTTTTTTCGATGGTGCACCCTGAGTTGTTGATTAGCAGCAGAGCATCGCCTGAGAGCGGCTTGAAGGTGATTTGGTCGGTTTCGGCAAATTCAGGCGCTAGTGAGAGCAGCTGATGCAGGCGGAATTTGCCTTTGAAGCCCTTCAGCTTTTTATATTGCGGACTGGTGCGCTCGCCGGTATCTTCGTCTTTGATTTCCACGACGAACTGGCCGCTAAAGCCTCGGTTGGCATGCTTCACCCTTCTAGCCAAGAAGTACCCCAGTCCGGCCAGTACCAGCAACCCGATCACTCCTAGCCCAACATAAAGCCATGGGAATGCTTTTTCATTTTCGGTACTTCCGGCAGCCGGTTTGGCAGCAGCAGGCGCGGTGGCCCCTTGCATCACTTCAATTTTTTGTGGTGCCGTCTCACGGAAAAAGCTATTATCCTCCGCCCGAACTACAACTTCATATGCAGCCGAATTACCAACCTTGAACTGACCGGTAAAGCCCTGATCCCCGGCTGTCAAAGTCACCTCTTCGGTTTTCCCCTTATCCAAATCCTTCACCAGCAGCTTCGCCTTCATAGATTGATAGATTTCTTGGTTGGAAACGGCGGTCCCATTATCCTCGAAATACGCCCCAATCTGCACCGTATCCCCGGCTTTATAGCTTTGCTTCGCTAGTGACTCCAGCTTAAGCTGCAGGTCATAGTTAAAGACCAAATTAATATCAATTTTATCCTGGGGAACCCCTTTGACCTTCAGCGTCCAATCCCCCTGAACTGGCTTCATCAGCTTAACTAATGAATAGGTCCGCGAACGCGACAGCAACACCTGATCGGATGGAACCACTAGCTCCTTACCGGAAGGATCCATCAGCTTTACCTCAACTGGCTGGTTGGAAATCAACGAAATATTGGCCTCCAACACGTTTTCATTCGGCACGGTCAACTTTACATCCTGAAAATCCCCGTTCCCGACTAATTGATGAACGGGTACGATTTTTAACTTTAAATGATTGGCGAAAATCTCACTTAAAATCGCCGGAAGCTGGTCAGCCGAACTGGCTTCGAAAAACTTCCCGCCCGTGCTTTTCGCCATATCCGTTAGCACGCCCTTGTTCAGCTTCCCATTTGCGTTCAACCCAATGGTGTAAACCGGATAGCCCTTTGACCTTGCTGCATTGACGGCCTTCGTCAGATCCTCATCCGCTTGCTTCATTGATTTGGACTTTTTCGGATCCAATTCATTATTCCCATCCGCCAACAGCACAATTAGCGGAAAATACCCTTGCTCATGGCTACTGTCCAGTACCTTTACTGCTTCCTTCATTCCGGAGGAAAGGTCTGTATATGTATATTTTTCAAGGGAATCAATAAATTCCTTTAAATCCTGTTTATCCTCGGCGGAACGGATCGTAACGAGTGCCTTTTCACGCATAACCTCATCCGCATAAGAGATCGCCCCGATTTTGTCGCCTTTTAACGAAGCCATATCAATAAACATTTTCATAGCTTCATAACTAATATTATTAGGGTCACTGCTTTTCATCGAATTACTGACATCAACGACGAGCATCCCCTCAATCCGCGATGTGGCATGTAACGAACTTTCCGCGCGTACATTATAAGAGTGAAAATTCCAGAACAAGAAGATGATAACTAATAATCTACTAAACCATTTTTTACGCATCTGTCGAACCTCCACTGGCAGTTTCACTAAAAATTTACAAATTTTAGCGTTATAATAATATTTTACCATCCAACCCAGCTTATTCCCAAATGATAATTGTATAGAATTATTAAAATTTTGTTATTATAATGAAAATTAAAAAGAAACTATGGAAAAAATTGAAAATTACTTATGATTCTAGCGAAAAAAGGGGAATCGCAATGTATATCATCGTTTTAACATTTCTACTGGCTATCATTTTATTCCGGAAAGGCTACCAATTATTCAAAAATAAACGAAACAGCAGTACCTATCAGGATATTGATGAAGAGTTAATCATCATGATCAATGAAGGTGATTCCATTGGCTAAAAAAGCTTTCCAATTTTCAAAAAGATATCGAACAACATTTCACTTCCAAAAGCTTAAGATGTGCAAGAAATGCAATCGCTACTCCGTATTGAATGAGGAGTCCTGTCCAAAATGCGGAACACCTTTTATCGGCATCGAAATCCTCACGAAAAAAATAGTGAAAAATCGTTTACTTAACGAAATCCTATGGATCTTAATTTTTGTCTGTATTGGTATCATTGCCTCCCCGACTGTACAAACACTTTATTACACCCTCATCTCCGGCAGTACTTTTTGCATGGGGTATATCGTTCTTACTTTAAGTTTTTTCAAAACCGAGTATGTAACCGAATTAAAGAAACTGTTGCGGGTTGATTTGCGAAAAATTAAAGCAGGACTCCACTATGACAGTGAGCTGGCAAAGGAGGATACCAAAGCGGGGCGGCTTGTTTCAGCATACGAAAAACTGCGAGAGATTGGTGAGTTTATCCATGCTGACCAAGTGAAAATCCGCCGAATCATGATTCTTAACGATATTATCCTCAGAACTGACATGGACCTTGAACTCGAGTCACTGATTCCGTCCCGTTATGATAAAGACTTTGTCAACTATGCGTTGGAAATTTTAAAACTGAAGCGAAATCTGTTTACCAAAAAGTGTATCGCCTATTTTGTAACGCATCGTCTGGAGATTATCCGAGATTTCGGCGTGACACCCCTCATTGCTGCAGCCGGTACAGCGTTGCGGATGAAGCTTTATATCCTTGAGTTTTCAGGGTTCATCGAAGATTTCCTAGAGTATCTTCCTAAGGATCGGATTCTCAGGCTTTGCCAAATGATGTACGCGAATCCTGATGTCAACTGGGGCAGCCTTGGTGAAAAGACCCAGCGATTAGTGGCTGTGAAATATCATTACGACCCCGATTTTAAGCGGTTTGCTTTAGAAGAAAGGATTCCAGATTATGCTCAAACTTAGTGTTTATAAAAAAGTTAACATTTCGAGGAATATTCTTATCGTCATTTTCGTACTCCTCCTGGTACTTGTTGCAGGTAAATGGGTGATGGCACATGAAAAATTAGCTGATTATCAGGAAGCGATAAAATTGTATCATGACGGGAAGTTGGTGGCGGCCGAGAAAAAGTTCCGCGAAGCAAAGCTCAATGTGGCCGTTACCGACCATAATGCTGAAATAAAGGAGAAGCTTTCAATATTATCTCCGATCCGCGAGAAAATGGAGGACTTCTCTGACAATGCCGACAGTTATTATAAAAAGAAGGACCTGAAACAGCTTGTCAAATTGTATAAGGAATGGCAGGTCACCAGTAAAAATTGGCTGAATGGAACTCCGATACAAAAGGACATGTATGGAGAGATGCTTGCATTGACTGGTCTTGATCAGGAGTTATCCCGCTACTTTTCACGTTTAAAAGAAACGGAATGGGCTAAGTTATCAAACCGTCATCCGGATGAAACAGCAATTCATAAAAATGTAAACATGATTCCTGCGGAGTACTATGGAGGGGAAGTCGCCAAGAAAAAGGCGATTCGAAGCTCTTTCCAAACCTATTACGCTAGCAAAATTGAAAAGTTGATATCAGCCAATGCTTCGGTTGTAGAAATAGTCAACGAAAGCGGACGGCAATTTGGCATGCTGGCGCAATTTTCAATAGATTCCATCTGGCTGAAAGAGAAACTGGACCGCTACTTGGTAAAGGCACTGACGGCGGCAATCACCAAGAAAGACTATACCGCTTTTGCCGTACAGGCTAGCACGATTCAAAAATTGTCGGCTGAAATGGGAGATGCCAATGTATTTTCTTTTATAGGACGAACGAAGGAGAGCCTGTTGGAAAAGGCAAAAAATTTCATGACCGGAAAAAAGTTTGCTGACGCCATTGCTATTTATGACGCGTTAGAGCCTCTAGTTGGTACAGGTCAATTAATTGCAGACGCCAATCAGGCCTGGGACCAGGCGGAACCTATTCGGGTGCTGAAGCGGCAATTTGCAGACAAGGAGTTCACAAGCTTTGTTGATGCACGAAATAAATGGGGGGCTAACAGTGTTGTGGCCGCAATTTCCAAAGATGGCGGCCTATATTTTGGCAAACTTACTGGCAACAATCCGATGTCGGTGGTGCAAGAAAGTTTAGACGGAACACCGGCTGTAAATCAGTTAGGATTCAATAGCAAACTAAGCGCATCCGACACTCCTGTTATCTTTATTGATGCGAAATCTTCAACTCGGAAACATCGCTATTTGGCCTATGAAGTCCGGGGAGAATCATTAAGAAAAATTCTGGATATCGACGCAGACCTTTTAACAGTTGAGTCGAAGGGTGTAGTGGTAGTGGACAACCCAGTAGGAAAAGGTGAGGGTGAGCTCAGCTATTATGAGGCAGATGGCAGCGGAGACTACCGTTTTACCAAGATAAAGGTCGATTTTGTTGATATTGATGTAAGAGACATTCTGAAATATACCAACCGAAAAGTACGTTTCACTGCATTCATGGCATCAAAAACCAACGATGGTGCACTGGTGGTGTTATCAGAAGAATTCAATGCCAGCAAATCCCGAATGGAAAAGAAGTACTTATTGCTGAAAGGTCGTGTGGATCTGACCATTTATCAGAATTACTCAATTATTGGCGTCTTTCATGGATATGATACCATTACGAATGAATACGACGAACTGGTTGAAGTTCCAGTGTTTCAGGTGGAGAAAGTGGAATAGAGAATGGGCCAGCCTCAATAGGCAGGCTGGTTATTATTATGTGGTGAGGATAAATTTTAACAGAGCATCTGAAGGACATCCCGCGAGAAAACCGGCCCAGAGAATTCCGATAGAATGGGTCTCCAGGAATTCCCGCTACAAAAAAATAAAAGAGAAGACCGATAGAACCGATGCAAAACATTCACTCTCCAAAAAATAATAAGAGATGTCCAAGAAAGCCACATTCTTCCCAAGACACCCCTTATTAAACCAGCTCAAAAGCTCTATTTCACCTCCGAAACCGTAAAAAACCGATTAAACACCCCGACCGTTGTAAGCTTCCCCATCCCGGCGTCCGTAAAGTCCGTTTTATAAATTGAAAAGACAAAGTAATCTTTTTGCGTAGTGCCAGCGTCAAAGAGAGGCTTTCCGGCAACCGACAATATTCCTTTTTGCAAAATATTGGAGGATTGGTCCATCTTCTTGTGGTTGATCCAGTCGATGTATTCTGTTCGGCTTGGGTTCGTGTTGGATAGGACATAAATAACGGCAATTAAGAGAATGAGTGAAAACATGCGTCTCATTTTTCTCGGCTCCTATTCTATAAAAAATTGGCTTGTACATTCATATGACAGTATCGCCGGAAAAATAACAAAACAAACGTTTGAAACCGCCTGACACCATGCAAAAGAAGCTTCTACTTTCTAATCTCTACGAATAAAATAAGGTGATAATGGCAATTTCCTATGTTAAATTAGTACTATTATAAACTCTCAAATAAAAGGGGATATCTTCATGAAGAGAACATGGAAATGGATGATTGCCAGCGTGTTATTCCTTATTCTCTTAAACGGTTTGGGGATAGCCGCGGTATATATGTTGGGAAGATAGCAGAGATAAATTTTACAAGCAGGGGCTGACGGGATGACGACGAATCTAACACAAACAATTTCGAAAAAGTTACTTGTTGCGCTACTGATTGTAGCAATTGGGGCTGAAATATTGCTTTATGTCAGCCGTTATAGTTATTTGGCCAGCACACTGTATGATGCGGTGATGGTGGCTTCCATTTTTGTGGGTATGAAGCTGCATCCTCGCCTAAGGGATGAACACGCTGCCCCGAAAACAAAGCGGCAGCTGACCCTACAATTTACCGGTGCCTTTTTGCTTTTTTTTCTCGGGAGTACGATCATTAATATCTATTCCAATATGGTGTTTAAGGATTTTAGCACTGACTATGATCAATATGTGCAGGCCTATACGGAAATCCAGTCTGGAGTTCCAGAAAATCATGCTCCTAAAATGACTCCATTTTGGTCGTTTATTGATAAGATTGATACGATTGGAGATGATCTATATACGGATTCCTTGGCCGGCCTTGAAGAGGTTTGGCGTCTCGCCTACATCATTCTTATTCTCTTAGTGTGCAAAAAGCTATTTTCCAAACGATGGGAGACGGGTTCAAGGGATCCTTTTCTGATGGTTGCGCTGTTTTTGACTTCGGTTATTTTTGGTGTGGACCATACTTTGGATACCGAGTCTGCTTGGACGGTGAAAATTGGCACAATCGTGACATTTGCCAATATGGGTTTCCTTTTTGGTATCATCCTTTTATGGACACGTAATCTGTGGCTGACCGTGCTGGTCCATTCTATTTATGACATAACCGCCACGGTGTCTTGGTACTATCTCGATTATGCCGTTGAATTATTTGCTCTTGTTGTATTAATCGTACATATCACACTATTTATTATGGAAAAAAGGAAAAATCGTCAAATAAGATTGGTGGAGAACGTCCACACAAATATTGCGGAATAGGAAAGGCAGCGACCACTAACAGTCGCTGTCTTTCTTTTTCAATGAGGCGAGGCCCTATCCAGATGCCACTCCTTTGCATATATAAATAGTAGAGGAGAGGATATGTATGAATATTATTCAGCGGCAGATCCCGGCATCTAATAAAGAAACACGGCCGGGAATTAGGATGGTGCCTATGTATATTACGATCCATGAAACCGATAATCCGGCTCGGGGTGCAGATGCAGTTGCGCACGCCCGGCTGCAAGAACGCGGTAATAGCAGGCAGGCTTCGTGGCATATGCAGGTTGATGAAAATCAGGCGATCCAATCCATTCCATTTGATGAAATTGCCTGGGCAGCTGGGGATGGCCGTAATGGGCCAGGGAATACAAAGTCGATTCATATTGAAATTTGTGTCAATGCTGATGGAGATTACCAGAAGGCAGTACGGAATACAAGTGAAGTGGTTCGGGAGTTGATGGTGCGGTTTCGTATTCCCATCTCCAATATTGTTCAACATAACCATTGGACCGGAAAAAACTGTCCGAGGTATTTAAGAAGTGGAGAAAAAGGTATTAATTGGAATGACTTTATCACTATGTTAAAAAGAAACACGGTTCAGGTTGAGCCGATTGTACCAGCGGATCCTGTGTTTGTTAAAAGTAACACAATTATTCAGAGGGTCCGTGCGCTGGTGAGGACCGATATCCGAAAAGCACCGACACATCTCTCCGAATTTGTTCGGGACACTGAGCCAGGAGAAGTATTTGATGTTTACGCCCGTCAAGGAGACTGGCATAATGTTGGCGGTGCAAACTGGATTGACGGAAACGGTGGGGAGAATCTTTATTGGATTGATAACCCTGCAGCGCGTAACAAACAAGCTGATAGCATCCCATACCCAGGTAATTTGATTCAAAGAGGCTCAAGTGGAGAAAATGTTTTGCGAATCCAGCAAATGTTGGGAGTTAGTCCAACAGGAACATTTGGACCGAGAACAGAAGCAGCTGTAAGAGAGTTCCAAAAGCAACATGGTCTTAGTGTCGATGGAATAGTTGGGTCGAAAACGTGGTCAGCTATATTTTAGAAAAAAGGAGTTGAAGCCAATTATATTTGGTTAAACTCCTTTCCTGTTTATTTTGAAAAACAGGATAAAAGTATTGTTTTATAATTGTCGAAAATTGTAATTTTATGAAAAGTAATAAATAAAAATAGTAGTATACTCCTTTTTATATTTCTTACGAATAGTACATATTAATAGTAAAATAGGAAATAGATTTCCAAGAAAAATGTCGAATGGTGATTGTCGAAAAAATAATAGTTTGCTATTATTAGTCTGTATTGTTATGAAACTATATAAATCTATCTAAAATAGAGGTGAATATGATTAAAAAGAAAACAAAAAAACTACTATTGTTTGCCTCTTTTTTTACTACATTAGCAGTATTTGGTCAACATAAAGCTTTGGCAAGCAATGTAGCTTTGCTCCCAACTGGATATATTGATTTACCTACTCAAAGTGCAACGATTAAAGACGACATGATCGTTAAAGGATGGTTTTTGGACGGAAACGGCGTAGCAAAAATCGATGTTCTCGTCGATGGAAAAATCATCGGACAAGCTCAATATGGCCTGTCACGCCCGGATGTAGCCAGAGTATATCCGCAATATAATAATCAAAATTCAGGATATAACCTGGTTTTGAGCTCAAAGACTCTCACAAATGGTCCGCACACAGTGACAGTTCGAGAGACTGGCAAAACCGGTGCAACGAAAACGCTGGACAGCACGAAGGTTAATGTACAAAATGCGATAGCAGCTGCCGTAAGGGGCTGTATGGATTTTCCAGCTAATGCTGCAACAATTAATGGTGACATGACTGTCAGCGGCTGGTTTTTAGATACAAGCGGTGTTTCTAAAATTGATGTCCTAGTTGATGGCAAAAGTGTGGGACAAGCCCAGTACGGTTTATCCAGACCAGATGTCGCGAGAGTGTTTCCAAGTTTTAATAATACGAACTCTGGCTACAAGTTAACTTTTAACACGAGCAGCCTTTCAAACGGTCAGCACACCGTGACAGTTAAAGAAACTGGGAAGAACGGTGTTATCACTACTCTTAGCAGTGCAAAGGTGAATGTACAAAATACTATAGCAAGAGGCTGGATGGATACCCCGTCAAATAATGACTCAATCAAAGGGAAAATGGACGTTAGCGGCTGGTTCCTAGACGCAAGCGGAGTTTCCAAGGTTGAGGTCTTGGTTGACGGGAAAAATATGGGCCAAGCTCAGTACGGTCTATCTCGTCCAGATGTGGCGAAAGTATTCCCTAGTTACAAAAATGGCAATTCAGGTTACAAGTTATCAATTGATACTAGTGGCCTTACAGCAGGACAGCATACTGTAACGGTTCGAGAGACAGGGAAAAATGGCTCAACGACTACACTAAATAGTGTAAAAGTAAATGTGCAGAATCCGGAACCAAAGGGATCATTGGATGTACCATCAAATGGAGCAACGATTAAAGGCGACATGGTAGTCAGCGGCTGGTTTTTAGATGTAAGCGGCGTATATAAGATTGAAGTCTTAATTGACGGCAAAAGTGTAGACGAAGCCCAGTATGGTCTTCCACGAGCTGATGTCTATAAAGCATTCCCGACCTATAACAATACCAATGCCGGTTATAAGCTACTTTTTAATACGAGAAGTTTAGCAAATGGCCAACATACGGTAACGGTAAAAGAGACGGGCCAAAACGGAGTTTCCAATACGTTAAACAGCGTTAAGGTAAATGTGCAAAATCCTCCGGCAATCGGTTCGATCGATTCTCCATTAAATGGTTCGATGGTGAAAGGCGACATGGTGGTAAGCGGTTGGTTTTTAGATTTAAGCGGTGTCTCCACGATTGAAATATTGATGGATGGCAAAAGTATTGGTACAGCCACTTATGGAAGTGACCGTCCTGATGTCCTTAATGCCTATCCGGATTTCCAAAATTCTAACTCCGGATACAAGTTAACCGTGAACAGTTTAATGTTTTCTGAAGGTCAGCATACCATTACTGTGAAAGAAACTGGAAAAAATGGCTCGATTACTACTATTAACAATACAATTTTTGTTTCTAATGGAAATCCTTATTTGCAAATCGATTTAAGAAAGCCATCGAATATCACAGCAGCTGACATTATTGATTTTTTCAATAAAAAGAATCATGCTGACAGTCCATTAAAAGATTACGCTCAATACTTTATTGATGCACAGAGCAAGTATGGTGTGAATGCACAGTATCTTGTTGCCCATGCGATTTGGGAAACAGGTTGGGGCGGGTCCAATTTAAAAAACTATAAGCACAACCTATTTGGGTATGGTGCCTATGATTCCTGTCCTTTTACTTGTGGATATTATTTCCCGACAGCAGGAGACAGTATTAATTATGAAGCCTTTGTTGTCAGACGGGATTATCTGAACTCTACAGGAAGTTACTATAATGGTCCGACTTTAACAGGAATGAATGTTAGATATGCAACGGATCAAAATTGGGCGAACGGCATTGCAAATCTCATGCTGGGCCTTAAACCGTTTGATGCAGCTCAATATTTTAAATCAGATGTTATGGGGGCTTCATCAACAGATCCTCCATTGTTTGGAAGGGATATTCCAGCAGGAAAACCATACCCATCGGATATTATTATTAACAACACTGTAGATACTTATGCAACCGTTAATCCAGGTGGCGTTACGCTAAGATCATTACCGTACGTCTCCACTTCCACAACTCTTAAATCTTTAGCAGCTGGAACGGATGTAAAAGTATTAGGATACAATACAGATGTTTTATACTACCAGGGAGATGCGACCAAATATCCATACGACTACCGTTGGTACCGGGTTTTAGCCAATGGCCAGCAAGGCTGGGTATATGGAGGGGCATTAACGTTTAAGTAAAAATGTGCACTGAAAGGATAACTCATTTCCGGGTTATCCTTTTTTGCTAGTATAATTGGGATAATTATTGAAATGGAATGAAACCTAGACCCTTTTGATGATAATATGTACATATAATAGAAAGTGATGGGAGTATTATGGTGAAAAAAGTACAGATTTTATTATCTACCTATAATGGAGAAAAATATGTAGCTCAGCAGCTGGACAGTCTTCTCCAACAGGATTATCAAAACCTTGAAATACTGGTACGTGACGATGGCTCGAAGGATCAAACGGTCAACATAATAGAATCCTATGCAGCCGAACATTCAAATATCCAGTTGATCAAGACTGTGAATAAAGGAGTTATCTCCAGTTTCTTTGAATTGGTGGAAAAAGCATCGGATTCTGCTGAGTACTTTGCCTTTTGTGATCAGGATGATTTTTGGAAGCCGACAAAGGTATCCAGAGCAGTTGCTTTGATGGAAAAAGAAGCTGCCAGCGTTCCTGTCTTATATTTTTCACGGCTGGAAATTGTCGATGAGAATCTGCAATTTTTAAAGCACTCTCAAATTCCCCCGAAAGGTGTCGGCTTTGAAAATGCCTTGATTCAAAATGTGGCGACAGGATGCACGATTCATTTTAACAAAGCAATGCGTGAGCTCTTTATTTCACATGTTCCGGCAGTGGATAAGGTTACCATGCATGATGCTTGGTTTTATTTATTGGGGGCGGCGTTTGGCAAAATTGTCTATGACCCGGAATCCCATCTCCTGTATCGTCAGCATTCCTCCAACACGTTAGGAATGGCTGACAATAAAATCAAAAGTGCAATGGTTCGCTATAAAAACTTTCAGAAAACGGGCAGGGACAAGCCATTCACAAAGCAGGCTGAGGAGTTCTATCGCTTATTTAAAAATGACCTGACCGAAGCGCATCGAAAGGAAATAGAAGATTTCTTATATAAGCGGAATTCTTTTTTCAAGCGGTTGGGGTATAGTTTGAACACTCCACTTTACCGGCAGAATCATAGGGATACACTTATTTTCAAATTATTATATTCGATAAAGAACTATTAATAGGAAAAAACGCAAAGGACTCGAGAATCCTTTGCGTTTTTTTTATTCCTCACTAACTTTCATTTGCTCTTTAAACTTCCAAATATGAATGCCTTTTTTCCAGAGGAAGATCGCCATTAACATGGTAGCAAACAATTCTGTGAGCAATGAGTTATAGGCCGTTCCGACCTCTTTAAATGTCGGGATTAACAGCACAATTAAGACAATGCTGAAGATGCTGGAATAAATATAGATGCGTGATAATTGTTTTTTATAATCAAAGTTAATCATCGTTAGGGTTCCAAACACATTGGCCCATCCCAAAATCAGCGGTAGCCCAGCCATAATGTACAGTAAAGGAATACTATTCTCATATTCAGGACCAATCAAAACCACATACTTCGCAAAAAGTACCACGAAGAGGGACAGAATTCCCATCAGCACGGTAATCAAAATAAATAATTTATTGAGCATATTTAAAGCAGACTGTCTGGATTCCTTTAGTGCCTTGCTTAAGTAAGGATAGACAGTTTGAATCAGCGGTGCAATAATCGTGGTGATCGCTTTAATGACCCTTTCTGCACCTGCATAATAGCCTACTACGGTATTACTGGCAAAAAAGCCTAAGATGAAGGTATTACTGGTTGTATACATTGTGGTCGCAAAGGTGGAGATGAAAATATCCCATCCTTCTTTCAGTTGAAATATGATATCAGCTTTAGTTGGTAAATACAGTTTCACCTTATATTTCACGAGTACAATATATAAGGCAATCACACCAATTAGAATATATCCCAGTGAATTCAATAGAGGGACGATTAAAAATTGATCACTGTTTTTCACCAAAACAAAGATACCAATTGTAAAAATGAGTTTAGAAATAATATTCAAGATAGAGATAACTTTCATATGCTCGATCCCCTGGAAAAACCAGATTGGGAACAGTGCGTTGCCTATGGCCATTCCAAAGGTTAGGAAGTAAATAATGCTATCTTCTTGAAACTTCGGTATGAATAGGACCAATAGTAACATCACTAAGAAACAGACAATGAGCAACACCATTTTTACCGTCATGACGGATGAAAAAATCTTTGATACTTGTTGTCTATCATCACGATTTAAAGATATTTCTTTTGTTGCGGTTAAATTAAAGCCGTAATCGGTAAAAATGATAAAATATTGGATAAGAGCTTGTGCGAATTGAACCAAACCAAATTTCCCCGCACCTAATACATGCATTAAATAGGGCAGTGTGATGAGAGGCAGAATTAAGTTTAAACCTTGCACGCTAGCCAAAGATAGAAAGTTAGTGATTAAACGTTTTTTATGTGACATTTAGTTTTAGAATGCTCCTTTGTCTTAACCTTTTTGCACCTCTATTATCATAACGGTGAATAGGAAAAGATTCAATGTAGAAACGAAAAAAGCCCACTTAATTTGGAAATTAAATGGGCTTTTAAGAGTTAGTTAGAATACGTATTGATTTTTGCTACTGCTTCGGATTGCAAATTTAATTGCTCGCGTAATTTGTCTGAAAGGCTTTGTCTGGTTTCATCATCTACAACCCAATACCAGCCTCCGTTAATCATTTTGCCTTCACCTTCAACTTGAAGCTTTTCAATGGATTCGGCAGCGACTTTGTAGTTTGATTGAATATCAATCATATCTGATAGATTGAGGTTTGTATTGATGTTGTTCTCCAGTGCTTTGAGAATATCATCGTATTTCGTTAATGTTTTAATAGATTTACCTTTGGCAATAATCTTGGAGATCACTTCTCGCTGTCTTTCTTCGCGGCCAAAATCTCCTCGAGGATCCGCTTTTCGCATCCGTGCGTACATCAGAGTTTCAATTCCGTTCAAATGCTGTGGTCCTTTTTCAAGGGTAACTCCGTCCAGATTAAAGGCAATTTTATTGTCAACATCAATACCGCCTACCGCGTCGACAATATCTTTGAACCCTTGCATATTGACCTTGATGTAATAATCAATCGGTACATTTAGGAAGTTTTCGACTGTATCGATTGATTCTTCAATTCCGCCATACGCATAGGCAGCGTTAATTTTCGCAATTCGATTTTTGTTTGGATTTTCATTGTTAATCAATTTTGTTCGGGTATC
>NZ_JBALNY010000193.1:0-8721 GCF_036962145.1 Bacillus sp. JJ1764
TTATAATACAAGTTACTTTTACTAATATGATTTATTAACCCACCAGTTTCTTTACTTTCTAAAAATGTAAAAAGGGTTCTTTCATTTTGACCAAACACACTAGATAAATGAGGGAGCATAAATAACGACACTGGATGCAATGGATACATCGATTTAGCAATTATTCGTTCCCTCTCAGATTGGTTTAGACTTGGAAACAGAGGGTAGCTTTTTAATTTTTTCAATGTACTTTCGTAGGTTTCTTTCGATATTTCCGGTTTTGTCTGAATATTTTCGGTCAGAATCACTTCAGCAATTTTCAAGAAGGTCGCTTGATCACTTGTGATGTTATACTGTCTAAATCTTTTTTCTATACGCTGAAATTCCCTTGCAATATCTTCATGCATACCTTTAAAGTACTGTCGAAGGCTTTTATGAGTAATCAGCATAAATTGCAAAGATTTTTCACGATCCGTTAACTCAGCTAAATCTTGTATATCTTGCATTGTTTCATTCAAGCTTGAATTGTTTAACCCCTGCAAAAATCTACCGAATTCGTCATGTACAATAACCAACCCTAAGTTATTTTTATATAATACATCGACGATATACTCCATTTGGGTTAAAAAGCTTTCATCATAACCAATTTCAAATGTAGCGCCTGACGTTAAGGCAGGATAAATCGCATTAAAGTATGCTATTTCATCTTCATTTTGATTTTTTATTTCTTCTATCCATTTTTCGATGTTTTTACCTTTTGATCCTATTAAATTTTTAAATGATTTATATGTGTCCGGAAATTGTTTCTCCCACTTATCAATAGATTCTATAATTTTTTCACTAATCCCCGGAAGAACGACTTCTATACCTACCGACCTTAAACTTTTAATAATATTTGATAGTATAGCTTGTCTAAATCTCCCTTCGTTACCTGTTAATAATACAGGGAGATATTTCTTTTCAAGGCTGTTTGCTGCACGGATTTGGTCAGCAATATAATCATCAAAATGAGTAAACTTATTAATTAATTTCTCTACTCCCACTGTTGGGGCATTCTTAGACACAATACTACTAATTACAGTTGCAAGAAGCGATTTACCTGTCCCATATGCCCCGACAATTATATGAGATCGATTACCTTCATTCACAAACCCATCTAATAACCCTTTTAAAACCTCTGTATGAGAGGGTGTAGGAATATACCTATTAATAAATTCATCCTTACCCACATCAAATCTAATATTTACACTTGTCTTAAACGCCATTCGCTGATGCCACCCTCTCGATATCTATGTTAAATTCATGGCAAAGATAAGCAAATGGATCTATCTTTGAAACTTTAACATTATCTAAATTGTTTGTTCTGACATATTCAATAGGGAATGTATCATGATTTGTCAATTTGTTTAATGCCTCTATAATTCGATTTCTCGAAAGATTAAATACCTTCCCCCATAAGAAATCCTCGTTGATAATTTCATCAAGACTTATTAGTTCTACTTCATTTTCAAAAGCATATTTTAGCAAAACATAATACAATGGAACTAATCCGATTTTTTCAATTTCCGGGGATATCTTTCGTATATTCTCGTATTTATCTTCTGATGGTTCCTCTTTTAAAAGATTGAGTTTAGTAAATGGACTAAAAATAAAATCCTCCGGATCGTTTTCATTCGCATCCTTAGTATAAAGTTGAATTAATACATCAATATCTCTATCTAAGGACTTCTCAGAAACCGATTTCGGCTCATTATTTTTGACCCATGTTTTAAATGATTTTTTCAAGTCGGGTCTTTGTGTAATAGTCTCTTTATAAATATTGAAATACCAATAAAACGCAGTAGCAAGATCATTATTATTACGAACTAGATGATACTGAAGAATAGAAACTGTTTCATTTTTCTGAAGCAACCTATCGTATTCATATATAAGTTCTCCAATATTAGTCAAAGTATGTTCTTTATTTTCAGTTTCCTTCATTAAGTTCAATGCAAGTAACCAAAACCGTAAAGATCTAACCATGTTTTTCCCTAGACCAATCTTTTCAAATCCGTCTTGATCGTAGAAAAAACGCGGTTCCGATTTAATAGCTTTCATCCCTTTACTAAGCCATTTATCACGCAAATAAAAGCTTTCATGTCTCCCATATGCCATTTAAAACTTCCTTTCTATCAAAACATTCTGGATATACACACCCAGTAATGATATTCAAAAAAAAATATAGTGATATTTATTAGAAAGTGTATCAGATAAATAATCTTTCTCTGGTTAACTCTCTCCAGTAATGATTATACATTAATTTTATGTTTTAAGTAAATGAGAACACCTCAAAAATAAGAACAAATATTCTTTTTTATTATTTGTAATAGCCTGAATAAAGCAAAAAAAGGATAAGGAACCTACTTTTGTAGATTCTTATCCTTTTTCACAACTTTATATTCAGATTAGATTAACACTATATATTACGTTAAAAGTATACGGCAAAATAATGTCCTAAGCTTGTTTCTCTAATTGAAGGAAAAATCAAACTAATTCCTGCAACTTTGACAATGCAAATACTTTTTGTTCATCAGTTAAATGTGAGAATAGAGTTATAACAGCATCAACCTCTAACTCATTTAAACGATTATTAACTAATTTTTTTATTTCCTTTAATGTTTCTAGTGTTGAATCACTAATAAACGTAGGAATGACTTTCGTTTGCTCTATCCATGTTGAACACTCAGAAGCATCCCATATTTTGATGTTTTCTTTTATATTAATATAATTTACAGCCCAACGATCTTCCATTTGATTTAACCGGGCTACTAACATACCCTCATGATTTTCTATAATTGGAGCAAACTCGATTTCCGATTCGAAATCTTCCCATTTATTTTTCAAGCCAGATAATTCCAATATTAGTTCTTTTCTATTATCCTTATATTTGTCTATCCCCTGAATATCATTAAGGAAGTTTTGTAGATCATTTGCAGCTTGCTCAATGCCCTCTCTATCTACCTCATTAATAGACTTACTAAGCACACTTCTAATGTGAGATAAGAAATTTTTGCATTCCTCAACTGTGCTTAATTCGTACATAGAATCATAAATTTTCGAAACCTCTTCAGTAAGCTTATTTAAATACTCTTCGATTCTACTTAGGTTAGCGTTAATCTTTTCAATATTTTCATTTAGATACCTTTTATCAACATTATGGTTCAACAGAAGTTCTAATATTTCTTTACCTTCATTTTTCATTCTAATTAAATCATTATGCCCAGATGTATTGGTAGGTCTATTTCTACTTAAATAGTTTTGTACAGTTTCGTTTATATTTTGTAGCTTTTGAATAGTTGTTAAATCATCTAATATTTGATTTAATTTTGTTTTTAATTTCCGAGCTTCCTCGTTATAATCATATCTAATTAACGATTCAATAATTTGCTTTATCCACTTTTCAAATCCCGATACTTGTGCATAGCTTTGGCATTTCAAATTAGCAACAAAATTTGGAAACTTCTCATTAATATACGAATGACATTTATTTATCATGTTATTTGCTTCTTCTACATGACGATTATTGTATACATACTTTGCTGAATTATTTACTGCACCGTCGATAACGTCACATCCGTCTAGCACTTCAAAAATTTCTTTAAAATTTGTATTACTTCTTAACGCATCACTTAATTTTGATTTAAGCCCACCCATATAACGGACATTTTGCTCATGAAGTTTTACCCCATCTTTTAGAATCATTTCAAGGTTCATAACCTTGTCTTCAAGTTCACTTGGGATATCCTCTTCTAATTTTAACTTCTCATACTCATTCCATAGAGAAGGACAAACATCTATATCATTGTTTCTTTCAACTTTGTTATATAGGAATAAATAACGGCCAGCTGATTTATCAGGATCAACTTTAATGACTGTTGTATCAAAAAGGTCTTTAAAATTTACTTGTTTATCAGTGAAGACCTCATTTCCCCACTCTTCAAGACGTAATCTATTGTCATTAATACTTACCCTTAATTCAATTTTCCTTTGAACTAAGTAGGTAGCAATAAGAAGAGCTAATGCAAAGTCATTTATACCATACGGGGGTCTCTGATAAATATCAAAAACTTTATCTAGGCCAAAGCTACCCTCTTGCTCAACGAATCGATCAAGCTCTTCATAAATCTTTCTGACTTTTAAATTTGTCGGTGAAATTAGCTGATAGTCACTATTAAAAATTCCCCATGAACCTAATCTTTTTTCAAATAGGACCCCTTCTATTCGATTTTTTATTTCTGATGTTTCAGAGTGAATGACTTGAAAAGCTGCTCCTGATAAGATTAGTCTTCCAATTCGTGATAAATTTTTCTTCGCCTTACCTAATGTCTTATTGGAAAATTCTGCAAAAGGGAATGGGATGACAGAATTATATAACTCATCGAATAGGCTATCAAAATATAGTTTTGGTCGTTTGTCAACCTTACCTAATCCATTTTTTGTTAGTATTATTCTTTTCGATACAAGATCACTAAAACGATCTTGTACAAGATTATCTGCTTTATCCTTAAAATCTAGAATAAATCTACTATATTTCTCTTTTTCCTGTGCTGTGAACAAATTTGAGATTTGNNATCAAATTCAAAGCGTTCTAATAACTTTGAAATTGCCTCAATTTTTGCTATATCTGTACCTGATGAAATGTAAACCCAAACTAATTTCCCCTTTGGTTTGTCAGGAGATGTTGCCTGCTCCCAATCATTTACTATATTCAACAGGAAATTTTTTGTAATATCGTCAATATGAACAATTTGTTGATTAAATTGCCATTCACTTGTACTTATTTGGTTTTTTCTCCCAAATGATGTATCCATTTTTTCTAAAGGAAGGACTTGATCAATAGCATTATCAAATACTAAACTTAAATTTATATCCAATTTTCTTTTTTTACTATTAACCAATCTTTTGAAATCATTTATACCAATTGCATCAGCTACAAAATCAAATACATGCGCACTTTCATCATAACTTATTATCCCGAAGTCATGCTCTAGCTGGTTTATTACGTTTTCTACTTCTTTTATTGTAAAGTTTGAAGCATATGCTAATGCCTGTTTCGTTTCCTCTAACGACTTTGTTTTAAACCTTCCAATTCTTATTATTAAGTTAGCAGCTAATACTTCCTTTTGTCTCTCATCCAGTTTATCTCCATGTCGAGCTAGGATCTGATTATAAAGGATACAGTATTCACTTTGCTTCCTTCCTTCTTGTTCTGCAGCTAATAGTTCCTTAAAAAATTCAGTTCTGATGATTCTTGTAGAAGGGACAACTAATAAGTCACCAAATTCATTTAATTCTTTTTCACCTTCAGACTCTATTTGTCTCTCCAAAAATGTCAATGATGACCTTTGTTGAAGCCAAGATGATAAATTAGATAACATCCATGCTGTTAGTGGATGCAAAGGATAAATACCTTCTAAAACTACCTTTTTAAAATGGTCAAAACTTCCCCATACGCTAGAATTTTTAGACTGTGGAACCCAAGAAGTGAATAGGTCATGGAATTTCTTCCATTCCCCTATATTCTTTTCAATTTTATCTACAACTAATTCTTTAAAGTCTTTCGGTTTAGTTCTTTCGATTAAATTAGCAAAAATTGTTTCCAAATTAGAAGACAAATGGATTTTTTCA
Organism: Bacillus sp. JJ1764; assembly: GCF_036962145.1. Taxonomy (NCBI): domain Bacteria; kingdom Bacillati; phylum Bacillota; class Bacilli; order Caryophanales; family Bacillaceae; genus Bacillus; species Bacillus sp. JJ1764. Next base: position 5,647 of record NZ_JBALNY010000193.1, read on the forward strand.
CTTGCTTCATATCTACCTATATATCTATTAATATTTGCTGTCCGATCAACCCTTGTTAGATACGACTTTAAATCAGATTGGATAAATCCAACAAAAATTATTTTATCTTCGCTATCTTGTACAGCCTCGTAGATTTGCTGCAATGCAGAATCCCCTGCTCTAGTTGGATAGGATGATGCATATTCTATATAACGACCAAACTCATCGAAAAATACAACGACTTTGTTAAATTGACCTCTATCTCCACATAAAGTTTCAGCTATTTTTGTAAGTATATCCCCTGCTGATACGCCTTCATCCCATCTAATATAAGTCCCATTTATACTGTAGTAAACTTTATTTATAACCTCAAAAACATTTGAATCCTGTAAAATATTGTCCAATAGATAACCTTTTAAATTTGTTGAAGGACAATTTCCTAAAGTTTCTTTAGCGTATATTTGGTACTGATCTTCATAATTTTCAAAGGTATTTGAAACAAAGTTTTTAGCAATATCATAAGATTTTGTTATCGTTTTTAGAAAATCAGAACTAACGTCATGAAGCGCTAAAACTTTCTGAGTTGCATTGAGAATTTCATAATTCAGGTTAAAATCTTTCATTCCATTAAGAACTAAAACTAAATTAGGTTTTAATTGATACTCCTTTATTCCCGATCCTATTTTGCTATCTACTTTACCTATATTAGTTATAATCCCTTTTTGCAAACCTTCATTTCCACTAAACAAACTCGCTAAAGTCACAGCTAAATGAGATTTACCAGTTCCGTAGGGAGCTATAGTCATAAAGAAATTTGATAAGGGACTCTCTCCATATAATTTATTTGTTAAAATATTTGTAAAAGATGCTGTATCTACTAGGCGATGCGATTTATATGTTAAATCTTCTTCCGAAACTCCAAAGTACTCAGGTCCATGAAAAACAAAACTTTTTGCTACTTCACTTTGTTTCTCAATATTATAAAACCAATCTACCTGCACAGCACCATTAAAATATAATTCTTTTTTGAATCGTAGTATGTCTTTAAGCTGTATCAATTTGTTCATCCCCTTATATTAAGAAGCTATACACCTTGCTTAACATTAATTCTGAAGATACTTGCTTAATTAATGTAATTGGAGAAAGTTGTCTATTAATGATAATGATTCTTTCTTCATTAAAAACCTCTAACACTTCCATTATGGATAGTTCATCCCATAAGAAAGGTCTTCCAAATCCTATATCCAATAGCAGATTATCATAAGTTATTTCACTTTGATTTGGTAAGAACTTTTCCCAATTGTAAAGCAATAAATATGCATATAGATATCTGAATGCTCTATTTATGTCATGCTTTTTAAAAATATACTTCTCTTCCTCGATTTCTAGGATGTTTAAATCTCCAAAACTTTTCTCTGCTGTATAGCAAGTTCTAAATGGAGTTACATTTATCTTATTAGTATCAAATTTTCGGGTAAGTGCATTTAGTAATGATTGATTCGTAAATTCCAAGCCATTACTATTAATAATAGAATTAAAAATATATGACCACATTGCTGCAGGTGAGCCAGTACTTGCGAGATTATAATGGCATAACCAGTGTGTAAGATCCTCTATTAGAAATGGATCTTCGTTATTTACCATTTCACCCAACGGGGTTAATGTTAAGGAAAACCTAGATTCCTCTTTACTAAAATTAATTAGTCCCATTGCTTCTACATACAAAATATGAGGCACTACTTTTCCTGACCTATCTCCAGTAGGTATTGCAGTCATAGCAGAAATTTCTCCTTTTGAAAAAAAATCATTATTATTAGAAGCGAATTGCACGAGTTGTGCAATCGCTTCTTTTTCTGGAGCAAATGTTTGGTGAAAGTTTATTGAGTAATCCATTCCTAATTAATCCTTTCATTCAATGGCGTTACTTTAATTACCATAGGAGATGTGCGTTCTAAGTTACCATCTGGTTTCAACATTGGACCTGAAACGATGCATTCACCTTTCCCTATGTTAGATAATTTCGATGCCCATTCTTTTTTCTTTTGACTATCTGTACTTAAAAATGAAGCAATATCATTTACTTCAGCTTCCGGTGGTGCAAAATAGACCTTCTGACTAGCCATTTGTAAACGTTGAATTTCATCTTTCCCTAATTGCCCTTGCATAAATTGAGTCGCATACCAGCCCGACCAACCAAACTTACGTCCCTCTGTAAGTATTTTTGCACTCGGAGAATTTTCAGAGTGATCTAAGTTTTGTGCTTCATCCAAAATAACCGGGAATGGTTTAGTCTTATCACCATGAGATAAATTGTAGTTCCATAAATCCCAAAGGATAAATTCAGTAACTATTAATTGTACTTCTCTAACAAAACCGGATAATTGAACTACAAAAACGATACCTTCATGTTTTCGATGTTCCTCCCAGTTATACTCCGATTCAGTATCGAACGGATTTCTATCGATTAACGGTTCGATTTTGGCTAACACGGTTTTGGCATTGCTCGTACCATCCGCCTCTAATTCAGTCCTTAAATACTGAAGATTCATTTTAGATCCATACTTCTCAAGCCCCTTCATAGTGGCTCTATATATCGCATTTGCCTGCTGGTCCCCCATACCTTTATAAACAGCTGAGAAGACACTTCTAATACGCTCTGCAACATCAGTATTATCTTCTTCTTTGTATAAATCCTCGTCAATTTCTTTCATATTCTTTTTAAATGGATTAATTGGAAATCCCTTTAATTGAACATGAAATTGTTGAACCCTATCACCTAAGTATTCCTTAAACTCAGGTTCTAGTTTTGATTTTTTAAATCCATCTGTATAGTCAAAGATAATACTTGAAATATTATTTCGTGCTAATTCAAGTAGCAAACATTGCATAAAGTAAGTTTTACCCACACCTGACTTTCCAGAAATCTGTATATGCCTATTCTCAAGCTGCGGATGTCCATACTCCCAATATACTTTTTTATTTGTTCTAGGGTTTTCACCTAACAGAATTCTTATAGAACTAAGGTCATTAGATTGTACACTCGGACTCTGATTAACATCAGATTCCATATGTTTATCAAATTCTTTATTGTCTTCA
>NZ_JBALNY010000193.1:8753-12068 GCF_036962145.1 Bacillus sp. JJ1764
ATTTTTGTGTCTGAGGTTGCGTTTAATGGCATATTTTCCTGTTCGTTAATATTTTTATTATTTGTTTCGAGTTCTTTAAATCGATCCGTTTGATTCTTTGTTTCCATTTCTTTATTGTGATTATAGAATTGATCTGCTCCAATCATTTCTTCAATATTAATTTCTTTCAATATTTCCTCATAATCATGTGGATCATCAGCAAAAATCTCAATTTCGGTATTTTGTGGATCAACAAATGACACATCTAATTGAGAGGTTTCCGGTAGTAATTTTTTCTGAATATAAATTTGGCCATATGCTTTATGAACACAAGGAATATTTATATTCTCTAGTTCTATATTCACCTCTGAAATAATTTCATGATTATAATCAAGCCAATAGGTCAATAAAGCAGCATCCCATTTAATTTCAAAATTACCATCTAAGATTTTTAGTAAATTTTGATTTAACTTATTGCGTTGGTCCTCATCTTTTGTAATAAAAACAGGAGAAAAAGCCAATAACCTGTATAGTTGAGCATACCAATATCTCCTATCATATTCCTGTGAAGATGGATTAAAAATGCGTGTAAGAAATTTTAAGCCGTTTTTCAGTTGACGCTTACCTTTATCTACGTGTGCATCACTTTCTTTTCCCATTTTGCATTCTACTAATGTTACATTAATAATTAGTTCATCAGATGCAAGACCCTCTTTATTAATTTCTAACAATAAAAAGTCAGGCCTATTTTTTTCATCTGCAAACCAATGTTGGTAAGAATCTAATGATATATAGCTTTTTAATATTGTATCATCACTAATAGATTGAATATTAAGCGACTCTAGAGAAAGCAGACTTGATAAAAAACTATGGATTTCATAATTATGCGGATTTAGTGCTTTGAGAACTTTTATACCATCTAATATTGATGATTTTCCCATACAATATTCCGCAGAAATACTGCATGTATCGTTACTCCATGAAGTAAAAATAGCTTTTAATCTCGACTTTAATCTTTCTGTAATATCTGTTCTAATTTGAGCAGATGATGATATAGCTACATTTAGTTCACCAAATGATCCTTCACCTGTAGAAAAGCTAATTATATTTGCGGCATCATAAAAAGACTTGTCTAATCCTGTATCTAACGTGATTACCCAATGTGACTTCTCATGAAGAAATTTGAGTTTTTCTTTTGATGTATCAGTTAATACTAATTCCTTTTCTACTCTGTATATTTCTTTTTCACTATATGGTCTCTCGATCCAAAATACCAATTGCGAATGTGAAAAAGCAGCTTGGAATTGTTTTTGGCTAATGGAAATATTTCTAGACTTATCCTTTTTTGGTGCTGGCATCGGATGGAACACCATTGGAAATCTTGTTTCACTTGGATTTATCGATTTTTCACCAGTCCGTTCATATTCTATACCGCTTGTTTCTAATAGATTTTCTAAAAAGACTATATCATAACTCAGCAAATTCCTTTTTATTTCGTTTAGAGAAGAATTACCAAAATTAAAGTCGTTAAAGTACGTTTCAATACTTACTTTATCTTCTTCACCAAAAAAGTTATCCAACCAAATGTGCATATAGTTCCTTCCATGTTGATTTCTAGAAGGTGATAAAATATGCAATTTCAAATTAATTCCATGAGATAACTCTTTGAATTCTTCAATAAAACTATGCAATCCCGCTACTACAGGTTGCAATTGGTCAAAATTGATAAAACAGATACTTAACGAGTCAGTATTTGAAGGAAAGGCAAAAACATATTCCATAATGTGGCTTGTAATTATTTGGGATAGTGATGTATTTGAAAGTAATTCTTTACTGTTAAAATCTTCATCAAAAATCAATCCATCATCTAGCATAATTGAACTGTCTAATATATTCTCATTTTCCTCTTTACCATGTAATGCGTAGTAACCAAATACTTCTGTTGGTATTCTATTAATGCTTTCTTCACAAATAATGGTGTCCACACCAGAAATAATTGTAGATTGTTTTCCGATTCTTTCCATCTTATTTATAATGGAAACTTGCTTTAATTGATTACTCTCTAAAAGATCATTAATTATCTCTGCAAAACCTTTTCTTTGAAAGGCTTGTTGCTCAATTATCTTTTCTAACATAGCTGGGTGAATAGGTGGAACTATAGCACCTTCCAATTTAAGTTGTTTTTCAGCAATATTTTTAGAAGAAACAATTAAAAATTGATTTGCAACTAAATTAAGAAAGTCTTTTTCTGTTGGGCTTAAATCGCCAATTTTTTTTGCAATTGTGTCTATTATCTCTACATATTTATCAATGAACTTTACAGCACTATTGTCCTTAGAAACATTAATTGTATTATAGAAGCCTGCTTCACAAAGATTTTGAGTAAATGTGTAGAATGGTTCGACTAATTGATATAATCTTGCTACTAAAAAGCTCGATTGCAGCTCATTAGGGAAAGTAGAAAAAACATTAATGCACTGTAATTCATGACTTTTTAATAGGTAATGGAAAGAATCTCTATCTGTACTTGTTAAAAGACTTCCTAATCCCTTACAATACAATATCGGTAAGAATCTATTTTCCCTTACAGTAATATCCTTTATGTTCTTAACAAATGCAAAGGATTGAAGCCAATATTCATATGGATTAAAGACCCATTTATACTCTCTTTTCAATTCATCATTTACATTAATTTCAAAATGAATCTTTGATAATTTTTCCGTGGCACTATCTGCATTTATTTTTATTTCTTTAAACATATTTAAGGAAAATGGATCAACATTGTCTACATAAGAAACCTTTATTTCTTCTTTTAACTCTTCACTTATATAATCAAGAATTCCACCTAAAGCGATGCATATATCATTCCATTTTTCAAAAATACTTTCTNNAATTTTTAAATCATTAATACTTTCTAATTCATTCTCTTGTTTATAGTCATTGATAATGTTAATTAACATTTTTGTATACACCTGCAACGGTGATCCATAAAGGTTAATAACTTTATCTTTTTGTTGTTTTTTTTCTTTTGATATGCGAAGGTCTAAAATACTATTTATGAGATTGAAATCTAAATTTATAAGCTTTGTTCTTAGTGTTTCAACATCCTTACCCATGTTAAAATCAATAATTGCAGCCTTGAAATGATCAAAATTATCAAATTCTTTACCTATCTCTTGTTTATAACTTGTAAGTAGCTCAGGATTTTCTTGTTCAAACTTTTGAAACTTATCTTCTAACTTTTTAAATTGAGAATCCGTAACCCCATCTTTATATTCAGTACGATTAATAAATTTTACAGCCTTATTTATGATATCTATTTTTTTATTATTACCC
>NZ_JBALNY010000194.1:0-15087 GCF_036962145.1 Bacillus sp. JJ1764
GCCTTGGACAAAAATAAAGTAAGTGGCGAGGAAATGGCCCAACTTTTACTAAAAGTATTTTTCCCACAATGGTTAGAGCCAGGTATGTTCCATGCAGACCCACACCCCGGTAATGTTTTAGTTTCAAAGGAGGGAAAAATCATTCTGCTTGATTTCGGAATGATCGGGGAGATTACCAAAAAGGATGCAGCTTATTTTCAAGGTTTAATTGAAAGTTTTCTTTCAAAAAATTACTCTAAATCTGTAGATTGCCTTTTTCAATTAGGATTCTTGCTTCCGGATGCTGATCCAAGAATGATTGAAAGGCTTTTGGCTGAATTTGCTGGTTTCCAGCCTTCCCAACTAAAAGAAATGGACCTGTTAGCATTAAAAATGGAGATGAACGATATGATAAAGGCATTGCCCATTCAAGTTCCGACAAGATTTGTCTTTTTAGGGCGTTCATTTGTTACCGTTGAAGGGATTATTCGAAATTTGATCCCTGAAAAAGAACTCGTGGAATTGGCCAAGCCTGTATTTATGGAATGGATGAACAAACAGGGAAACCATAAATGGTCTTTTGTATGGCAATGGATCCAATCTCGACCGGTTTTCAAAATTTTCCATTCTATCACTGAATTCCTTCAGGCACCTCAGAAAATGGAACAATTAAAAGAAATAGAACAAAGGAGACTTTTTCAATTTACGATTTTTGAAAATCAAAAAAAGCAATGTTTTCAATTGACTTTACTTGGGTTCATAGGAGTTGCAGCAGGGTTCTATACTTCTCAGTCCCTTATTTGGAAAATTTCCGTTGGCATAACATCTATTGCTATCTGTGGCTATTTCATTTGCAGCTATAAATTGAAAAAGTGGATGAAATATATGCCGGAACGACCTAGATGATCATAGGCAAAAACACATCTGTCAGTTCACATTTTTGACATATTATTTCAAAATCTTTATTCTAAGAATCGACAACTGTAGCCAAAAAACTCGTCCAAATTTCTCAGCTAATGATTGAAATTCATAAAACACAGAGTCATTTTGTAGAAAAAGGATTCATCGAGTCGATTTTTTTAAATTTTCTATATTTATAATGTTTGCTACAATGATAAACACAAAAGGTATATTCAATTCAGATAGCTTCGGTAGTTTACCAGCAAATAACGATGGGGTTCCGGAAAAAAACTAACCATAAATCGGATCTCCATAATCAGGAGGGCTTTTATATGGTTTTCAAAGTAAGGTTCTGGAGAATATTAACCAAAAACCAAAAGTTAAGGCTGTTAAAACAAAAAGCTCATCTCAACCATTAACTTATTATTATGATAAACCCTTGGATTTTTTAAGGAAAAGTTAAGCTTTAAGCCATAAAATACAAATATGAAATAGCAGTGCTTTTTCATATACCCCCTTTTTATAGATTTTATTAGCCCTCGGAAAATCGTTTTCAAATGAATTTTTACGAGGGCTTTTTTTTGCCATTTTATATTTCATTTTTATAAGGGAAGGTTTGAGTAATGTTCCTACCTTTTTTTCAATAAGCAGGGTGCCGTCCATAAAACCCCATTTATATAAAGTATGACTGCAATATAAGCTGGTAATAAGTGAACAAAATCGATGTATCCTATCGTAAAATGAGTAAGTAACACAGATAAAAAAGCAGGAATTGCTCCGATGAAAAAAGTCCACCATACCCAGCCATCGCCCTCACGAATTCCCCATAACGCCAGCATCAATACAAGCAAGCCTACGCATAGCAGAGCACTGCCAAATCCGGCCCGATCATGGGCAATTACCGGAATTAATCGATCATTAAATTCGTTAAGCATTTCCTGTGTAAGGCATAAAAAGCTGAGATCTGTTGGCACAAAGACACTAGATGCTCCAATCACGGAGATGACAAGCCCTCCGAAAGTTAAGGCAAAACCTAATAAGACAAAGGAAAGCTGTCCAATTAAACTCCATTTCCAGTATCGATGATTGAAAAGATTGCTGCTTATGGGGGCTCCCTCAGTTCCTTTTGATTTTGAATATCCTAAAAAAAACAACGGTAATAAAATCACCCAAAATAGGGCATGAAGCCAATCAAAATAGCCGTATCCAATAAAGAGGAAAATGCCGAGGAAACCAATTATCCCAGCATAATTTATTGCCTTTCTTGCCCAAATCAGCCTCTTCCTGACACCGTGCCATGCCAGCTGCATGTAGATAATTCCTCCAGAAATCATCGTACCGGAAAGAGTCATCCGATCATGTGCCATAAAGTATAATATGGCAGGATTGAACCTATTAATCTCACTTCTTATGATTCCTAAAAAGACTTCATCGTATGGAAGGATAACGGCTGTCATACTAAAAAACAAGGCTATGAAGCCAGCAATGGTAATGGCAAGACCAAACATCCAATACCAAAGCCATCCTGGAGATGGTACAAATTCTCTCAAAAATCTTCTACAATACGCTTCATTTATCCTTTTTGGCAAGCCTGGTCCGCTAAAGACATACTCGAAACTAAGCATGATTAGTGAAACACCTTTGTCCAATAATTTTAAAGCGTCAGCTGGCTCCTTAATTCCACCGGAAGTGATAATGGGCAGTTCAACACCAAATCTTTCCCTTATGGCATCAACCGCATTGATAATTTTATCTACAGAGTCACATTCGTCCAGTAATATTGCAGATGGATATTCGTTTACTATGTTACCCATATCAACAATGAACTCTGTTGAACAGGCAATAATGATCGGTTTCCTTATTTTTTCTTGGAATAATCTGTATGTAGTTGCCGATTCTAATGTGTGAGAATTCATAATAAATCCATCACTAAAAGGAAGGAGTTCCATGCAAATCTGTTCTATTTCTTGAAAGGTTCCTTCCACTCTTATAAAAAAGGGAACCTTCTTATTTTTAAGTGAATGCAGCTGTTTCTTTGCTATCGATAGCTTAATAGGTAATCCGTTATTCCCCCATATCAGCTCTTGTTTTGGATCAACATGAAGTTCTTCTTTTATAAAAGAACCTGAAATGGAAACAGGAACAATCTCTACAAAGCCAAATCCAAGATTTTGAAAAGCCTTTAGGCCGGATAAATTGGGGTCGATTTTTCCACTTAAACCAACTGGAGAAGCAAATGGAACACCAAAAAGCGATTTCTCTAATTGGTTGGAAGGGGCCATCTGACCTAGAAATTCTATCATCGCTTCACCGAGTGAGGACGATGCGATCATGCTCATCCCTCGGTGAATAAACTCTCTGCTAAAGGAAGGCCTCAGTCTATGTAATATTGGTTTGAATAGGGTGTGATATGACCAATCTGGCAAGTTTACTCACCTCCTAGAAAAAATACAATTAGTCATTACCAGTATATTACTATAATTCAAAATGAAGTTCAGCAACAATTCCCAAGTAATTTTAAAGGTGACCTACCTCCCAAATAAGGTTTATTTACAATTACTGGTTGTTGTAATGTGGAATATTACAATTAAGCTAGTTTACTGCAGAGGAAATAAAGATGCTATTTTAATTGTTAATCCTTTAATGTTCGCAGAACTTTATTTATTTCTAAAATTAATTAATTATGTTTACTGTGTCACAAATTTCCTCCTTTCATCGTCCTGTGTGTAAACGATGAAAAGGGGAGCATAAAAATGGAAAATTTAAAAACAATTGTTGTGGTAGGTGGGGGTTACGCTGGAATAAATCTTTTAGAAGCACTAAAGAAAGAGTTTCATAGCGAGATAAAGGATAAAATCAGAATCATCCTAATTGATAAAAATACATTCCATTTTAAAAAGGTAAAATTATTTAAGGGGATAGTGAATGAAAATACCTCCGATTTACACGTTCCTTTAAAGGATTTCTGCCGCTTAGATATTGATTTTATTCAAGGCGAAGCAACTGCAATAGCTCCTGAAAAGAAAACCATCCAAATTACTGGGGAATGTGGCACAATATTTCAGCAAGAATACGACAAGTTAGTATTAGCCCTAGGGAGTGTATCGAGAGAAGTAGCTTCAGATTGTGGTGGCATAGCACTTACTAGTTTGGATAAAGCAAAAGAGATTAGACAGCAGATTTTAAAAAAGGGTAATTCCCCCAAGAGTACTTTTCGATTAGCGATAGTGGGTGGTGGGATTACCGGTATTGAAACCGCAACAGAAGTGAATTCATGGCTCAAAAATGAAGTAGTAAAAGGGAACAAGAGTATTGAAGTTTTTCTAATTAACGATAAACAAAGATTGTTGCATGAAGCTCCAATTAAAATAAGTGAACGAATAGAAACCAGGCTTAAAAGACATGGAATAAAAACATTGCAAAATAAAAAGGTAGAAAAATTCCATGACAATAAAGTTTATTTCTCTGACCAGTCTGAACTAGAAGTGGATTTTTGCATCTGGACTGTAGGGTTAAAGCCTCATCCATGTCTACTGAAATTGGAGATCCCTATAACTGAGGAAGGTAAAATAAAAGTGGATTCCTGGTATCGCGTTGAAGAAATGGATAATATTTATGCTATTGGGGACTGCGTCCATGTGTCTGACCCCATAAGTGGATCGATATCGGGGATGAGCTGTAAAGAAGCGATTGCTCAGGCACAACGACTTGCTAAAATTATGAAGGCACATAGGATGGGATATTCAGCCATCACTCATCGAACTTACCCGGATTTACTTTGTATCGGGTTGGGTCCTAAAGATGGTTTTGTTTGGACACAAAAATGGGGAGTGGATTTTGTCCTTTCTGGAAAAATAGCAGAAAAAATCAGAGAGTATACCTGGAATTTGGCAAGTTTAAATTACTGAAAATAGGGGGGAATGTATGGAGTTACAGGAACTTTATTCTCAGTATCACCCACTGCTATTTTCTATAGCATATCGGATGCTTGGGACGGTTTCAGAAGCAGAAGATATTGTTCAAGATGTGTATGTACTGGCTAGTGAAAAATCACTGGAACATATAGAAAATAAAAAGGCTTATCTCTGTAAAATGGTGACAAACAAATGTATCGATCATTTAAAATCAGCCAGTTACAAGCGTGAAGTCTATATGGGTCCATGGCTCCCTGAGCCGTTAATTCTTAACGAAAACGACCCTATCTCTAAGGTTATGAACGGCGAAGCGGTATCTTTTGCCTTTCTGTTGCTGCTTGAAAACCTTAACCCCATTGAACGGGCTGTTTTCATCCTCAGGGAAGTGCTAGAGTATGATTATCTGGCCATTTCACAAATATTAAATCGCAGTGAAGCCAATTGCCGAAAAATATTAAGCCGTGTAAAAAATAAATTCCCGCTCATAAAAAAAGAATCAGATAGTACACATGTTCCACGAAATAATGAAATCGTTCAAACATTTGTATTAGCACTACATCAGGGAAACACTCAGAAAATCGAAGAGTTATTGCATAAAGATGTCACACTTTATTCCGACGGCGGCGGAAAAGTATATGCTGCCTTGAAACCAATCCAGTCTAAAAATCTTGTCCTTCGTTTTATTGCGAATTTATTAGCACAAAATCAAACTGCTGCTGTGCCGGCTATAGTAAAATTAATCAATATCAATGGTGAAATTGGACTCCATGTTTTAGGAGTTGATAATATCAAAACCGTTTTTAGTTTTCACGTCAAAAATAATCAAATAGCCGATATCTATATTGTACGAAATCCAGAAAAGCTAAAGCATGCGGTTCTGAATGAATGGAAAAATCCAGAAAACCCAAATTTTAGATTTGATATTTAAATGATCAATAAATGAATTGAAAATCCCAACCTATTTAATTAGAGAGGGATTTTTTTATGATTTAATATTTAAAACTAATATAGTTATACATTCGTAATAAACGTAACATATTTGTAACATTAAGTTTGAGGAACGAGGTTTATTTGGTGTATAATCTTATTGTGGCAAATTCTACCAATTAAATAAAAGGGGGGCCAGGGTATGAATAAGAAAGTTATCAAAATTGCTTCAAGGCTGGCTATACTTGTATTTTTATCACTTAGTATTTTATCAGGCTGCTCAAAAGAAACAGGTAGTGCGGTCGATAAGCAGTCAGAACGCAAAAAGGAAAACAAACAGGAGCAACAAGTCGTATCAAAGCAACCGAAAATACAAGAAACCGCTCAGACCGAATCTACTACTATAGAACCGAAAAACACCCAAGGTAACACTGAACTAGTTCAACAAAATCAACCTCAAGAAAATACTGAACTTACAGGACTTAGAATCTTAGATGAAAACGGAGTCTTATATGCAACTGTCTTTGTACCAAAAAGTTGGAATGCACATCTAAAATCCTATCATAATGAAGTTGACTTAGCATTTAATCAGGACATTTATATCAAGAAAGATGGAATTGATTATTTTATTGGTAGAGTATTGATTAGCGACAAATCAAGAGAAAACTATTTCAAAGACGGTCCATTTACTTTATTAAAAGAAGTAAAGGGAAAACTACTTTATAGCCAATTCCCGTCAGAAATCTCTCAACAAATTAGAGATTTAGACGATGAGGCAGTGATAAATTATTTTGTAGAGGTAGAAAAGCAATTGGAAAAAAACTTGCCAGATATGCAGTATGAAGAATAGTTGAAGTGAAAGAGAGTAGGTGTAACTCAGAAAGGATTGCAGCGCAATCCTTTTTTTAATAAATTAAAGAGGATGGGATAGATTTGACGCAATTACTCATTCTCAAACCTTTGTAGAATGTAAATTAGTCTATCAAGAAAATCGATTAAAGGAAGCCATTTTGATATAAAGTTTCTGGAAATCTATATTTATTCAATAAAACAATAAAGGAGCGATGCCAATGGAAATGGAAATAAAAGAAGTATTATCCAAAAAAGTTCTAACCGAAGCACAGGGGTATTTGGATATTGGTTTTACCCATTCTCTAAATCCGTATAGTGGTTGTGCATTCTCCTGTAAATATTGTTATGTAAGGGAAATGCCTATTCAAAGATTTAAAGGGATTCCATGGGGACAATGGCTGGACATAAAAGTTAACGCAGCAGAAAATTATCGAAAAGAAATCTTGAGACTTCGTAAAAAAAACAATCCCGTGAATATATTCATGTCTTCAGCCACCGATCCTTACCAACCAATCGAACGTAAGTCAAACATTTCAAGAGGTATATTAGAAGAAATGCTTGAACATCCGCCTGATTTTCTTCAACTTCAAACTAGAAGCCCGCTTGTTACAAGGGATATTGATTTGTTAGTAAAATTAAAAGAAAAATCTAATGTTCTAGTATCTTTGACAGTTGAAACTGATAGAGACGATATTAGACGGATTTTTGCTCCATATGCTCCAGGAATTAACATGCGTTTAAACGCTTTAAAAGAGATTCATGATGCAGGCATCTCCACCCAAGCCTCCATTTCACCAACTTTACCTTTTACTCCTGAATTTCCAAACGTATTGAAGGGAATTACAGACCATATCTGGATTGATACTTTAAACATTGGGGATGGGGCAATGGGTAAACGGTCGGACAGATTAGGAATGCCTAAATTGTTTGAAGAAAACGGACTATCCGAGTGGTATCAAAAAGATATTCATATAAGGGTAGAAAAGTATTTTAAGAAATTTTTTCCCGATGATATGGTTCGAGTTTCTAAACAGGAAGCCTTTTTAAAATAAAGGCTCTGTTAAATAATATGTTGATTTTATGCCTACGATAAGAGTTTAAATTTTAAGGGGATTTATAACCCAATCCCCATAAAAAAGTAACATTATAGTTTATTTACTGTATAACAAATGAAAACCATTGGTTCCTCAAAAGTCCCTGGTTTAAAATAGGATTCGCCAAAAGATATTTTTCCGATTATAAGGTCTTTATATTTTGGAAGTAATCTTGTGAAACTAAGGTTAGGAAATCTTGATGTAGTTAATTTAAATTCTTCAAATATATTTTCTAACGCACTGTAATCTAAATTACTTTTTGAACAGAATAAAATCGCATCCCAAATGATTTCTACATCATTTACCGTTTTAAATTCTTTAACGTAGACATTATTGTTGTTTGGAAACGAAATCCAACCAGCTTTTGACTGTTTCTTTTCAAAGATAATTCTTTGAATTTTTGTCAAACTATCCATATAGTCTCTGCAATCATTAAAGCAATATATTTTATAGTCATTTTCGAACAGCCAATAAATAAATTTAGGTATAGAAATTGTATTATTTTGACTTACTTCAACGATATATCTATTTATCTTTGATATTTGTAATTTAAATTTTGGTTCTTCAGAATCGATATGATTCCCATTTTCATCAAACCAGCTAAACTCTTCAACGGCAGCCGATTCGTGTTTTTCTAAAAACATTTTTGGGATACCCCCTTTGTCTTGGAACTGCATCAGAGACAAAACTCGAGTGCACATCACGAAAACTGTCCTTCATCGAGGTCATGAAGAACAAAACTCGAGAACGCCACATGTAAACTGTCCTTAATAGATGTGAAATAATAAATCAGTAAGCTATACCCACTCGAGTTTTTATGAAAGTGTGACTATTCATTTGGCTATAGGTAAACCAAGCCGTATCCTGGACGGATATTTCAGAACCGCCTTCAGGCAAATAATCCCGTTCCACACGGTATGTACCCAAAGCTTGACCATCAGGCAAATACGTAGGACATACAATTGTCCAATCAAGTGTGGACTGTTTAAGTACCTCAAAAACCCTTTGATGTTCCTCAGCTGCTCTTATTGATTTACGCTTTGATTCACTTGATTGGTACCGCAGGATATTTGGAGTGATTCGGCTTTGCAAAATACCAGCAGTACCCACAGTTATGATTCTTTTTATAGCTGCACTTTCCATCGCTTGGACAATTAACTGAATACTTTCTGATAGGGTCGATGTACCGTCTGTATTTAATGCACTAAACACTACATCAACCCCTGACATCGCCTGAACCAAATCATCTATGTGTAAAACATTTCCTTGTAGAATAGTTAGATTTTCATTATTTATTTGAATCTTCTCTGGTGAACGTACTAATACCGTAACGTGATGTTTGTCATGAAGGGCATACGAAAGAATATGGCTTCCCACTCTACCTGTTGCCCCTAAAAGTAATATATTCAAATAGCGAACCTCCTTTTATACCTATAAATTATACACAAAAGCTAAGGGAAGAAAATGGTGGTCGATAAGTTTGTACCTGTGCACTCTGAATGGTATAGTAAACCTTAATATAATATAAAACATAAATGGACCGTTAAAGCGGTTCTTTTTGTTGCTAGTAAAAATGATTTCCGAATGCAACGGTAAAGAATTTATAGAGGTGAAGAATATGAAACTAATCGCAATTGATTTGGATGGCACTTTACTGTCCTCCAATAATGAAATTTCTACAGAAAATATTGAGGCACTTCGCGAAGCACAAAACCAAGGGAATATTGTGATGATTTGCTCTGGTCGCGCACCGGAAGATATTCAGCAAATCATGCAAAAATACGATTTTTCCTGTCCATTGGCAGGAAGTAACGGAACGGTTATTCAAGCTGACGGAAAGCTGTTAGATAGTATTTCAATGAATAAAGAAGACGTTATAAAAGTTGCTGAGAAACTAGATGACCATAGAGTTCCTTATCGGGTCTATACCAATCATGGAATTTATGTACCGGGTGATTGGACGGAACGAATTTCAGAGAATAAAGAAAAGATTAATGTTGAAGGGTTAACGGATGACATGTATCGAAGGATGACAGAACAACCACAGAAATCCAATCTCATTAAGAATTTTGCAAACTACATGGACTTATTTAATGAGAGTGATTTAACTGTTCAAAAATTCTTTATTCTCACAGTCAATACCGACATCAAATCGAAATTAGCTTCTATTTTTGGCAGAATACCAAACATTGTCACGACTACCTCAGGCCCTTGGAATCTCGAGGTAATGGATCAAGACGGAAATAAAGGATACGCCCTTAAAAAGATGGCAGAATATTTTAGTATTCCTCTGGAGGATACCGTAGCAATGGGGGACAACTTTAACGACGCCCCGATGCTTCAGGTTGCCGGGCTTTCCATAGCAATGGGCAATGCAGATCCTCAAGTAAAAGAAATGTCCGATCGAGTCACGCTTTCAAATGATGAAAATGGCGTAGCGCATGCAATCGAGACATATATTGAATAAATAATTATTTGTGTTGGAGTATGGGAGGAGTAAGGAATGAAAAATCAACGGAAACTCATATTGTTCATTGCTCAAAGCCTTGATGGATACATCGCAACAAAAGAAGATTCTTTAGAATGGTTATTTAAAGTAGAAGGTGAAGGAGATAATGGCTATTCGGAATTTTATGAAACCATAGACACCGTTATGATGGGCAAAAGAACATATGATTGGATTGTCAAGAACTTAGAGGGTCCATTTCCTTATCAAAACAAGGCTTGCTACGTATTTACTAGATCCCCATTAGAAGACACGAAAGATGTAAAATTTGTTAATGAAGATATCGTTACCTTTACGAATGCCTTAAAAAATCAGGATGGAAAAAATATTTGGATCGTTGGCGGAGGAGAACTATTACATACTTTTTTCAAAGAAAAATTAATAGATGAACTCATTGTGACCATTGCACCAACCATTATTGGAGAGGGAATTCCTTTGTTTAAAGCAGGGGATTATCAACTAGAACTTTTTTTAAAAGGAACTAAAACCTTCAATCAATTTGTTGAACTGCATTACATAGTAAAATAATGATCTGATGACCCATAAGAGGTTTTGGTAAAAATATCTCTTATGGGTTATTGAAAATTCAGAATTTTTGTGTTATTCTCTTTCCTGATAGGATGAAAGCTTATTTGTATTGAATTTTTTAAAAGCGCTTTCATTATCTTCATGAAACTTAGATATCTACATGACGGAGGTTGTACCATTTTTACTTAACAAGGGGGATTCATATGGATGTTAGTGGAATTTTAAAGGTAGTTTCAGAAAGTAAGCTTGTTATTCCTAATGAAGAAAAACAAACTAATACCTCTATTGGAAGCAGTGAAGCATTCCAAAACCTTCTTCAACAATCCCAACAAGATCCCGAAGCCTTTTGGAACGATGTCGCGAATGAACTATTTTGGTTTGAGCCTTGGACAAAAACAATGAGTGGTAATTTACCAGATTTTCGTTTTTTCGAAGGTGGGATTAGCAACCCTTGTGTAAACTTGCTTGACCGTCATGTGGAGAATGGAGCAGGAAATCGAACGGCCCTAATTTGGGAAGGAGAAAATGGGGATACGAAGTTTTTTACATATACCATGTTATTAGCCGAAGTGAATCGATTCTCCAATGTTCTCCGTTCCTTCGGTGTGAAAAAAGGAGATTGCGTGGCCATTTTCCTTCCAAATTTATCGGAAGCCATTATTGCTGTGCTGGCATGCTTTCGAATTGGAGCGATTTACAATACCGTTTTTTCAGGGTACTCCGAAAAGTCCTTGAAAGATCGACTCATCAATTTTGAGCCAAAGATTATTGTGACAGCCGACGCCACTACACGAAGGGGTAACAGAGTAAACCTGAAGGAAAAAGTGGATAAAGTCATTCCAGATATTCCATCCATTGAAGCTGTGATTGTCGTCAACCGTTTAAATACAGAAATCACGATGACCAAGGGACGGGATTATTGGTGGGAGGATCTGACGAGAAAGGCTAGTATTCACTGTGAACCAGAAAAGCTTGAAGCCAATGAATATGGAATTGTATTTTATACGAGCGGCACAACAGGCAAGCCGAAGGGTGTTGTTCACTCCGGGATGGCCTTCGTAGTCCAAAATTACATCTACAGCAAATATCATATGGATCATCATGAAGACGATGTTTTCTGGTGTACAGCAGATATTGGTTGGCTGACGATGCATATTTGGGGCATTGCAGGAGCACTTTCTAATGGAGTTACAACTATTATCTATGAAGGAGCTATAGACTTTCCAACCAAAGACAGATTTTATCAAGTAATTGAGAAGTATCGTGTCAATAAGTTGTTTACCGCCCCAACCGCTCTACGGATGTTAAAGAGTCTGGGATCAGAAAAAGTGGATCTATTTGATTTATCCTGCCTGGATGTTATTTCCTTAGTGGGTGAACCGTTTGACCCGGAATCATGGCAATGGACGTATGAAGTTTTGGGCAAGAAAAAAATCTGTGTCAATAATACCTGGGGGCAGACGGAAACTGCCGGATGTCCAATTGCCGGTGCAGCATGGTTAACTCCAATGAAGCCTGGATCAGCCGGTATACAATTTTTAGGGGCAGACATCGCTGTGGTGGATGAAGCAGGAAATCCAGTTAAACCGGGGACACTAGGAAATTTGGTCATTCGAAAACCATTCCCGATGCTCTGCCGGACTCTTTGGAAAGAACCGGAACGATATCTTTCCTCTTATTTTAGCCAAGTGGAAGGAAGCTATTTCGCCAGTGATTTAGCCTTAATTGATGAGGATGGCTATGTGTGGGTGGTAGGCCGTTCTGATGATGCCTTTAATGTGGCAGGGCATCGCTTAAGTACAATGGAAATGGAAAGTGCTGTACTTGAATGTGAAGGTGTTGCAGAGGCTGCTGTCATTGGTGTCCCAGATGAAATCAAAGGGGAGGTGCCGCTCGTATTTGTTCGGGTGAATGATCTTTCCCAAGGAACTGAAGATTTAAAAGAAAAAATAAAAGATCGGATTACTGAGCAAATTGGGAAAATCGCCCTTCCCAAAACGATCATTTTTGCAGAAGCATTGCCAAAAACCGTAAGCGGAAAAATCATGAGGCGCTTACTAAAAGAAATATTTGTAACAGGTAAGGTTTCAGGTGACATAACAGGCCTTGAAGATCCGGCAACAGTCGCACAAATTCAGACGATTATGAATGAAAAGTCAACGATCAAGGGCATTTAACTTCAGTTTTTCAAGCTTAAACGTCACAGTATTAACATGGTTCATTGCTATTATAAGTATTCGATCTATCCTTTAACAATTATTGAAAGAATAAATATCCCTTGTACGTAAAATGATAAAAAGGCAAGTTTATTTTAAAATAAAGGGGGATATTTATGGCTGACTTTTTAGGTTTATTTAGTGATGACAAAACTCAAGAAAATACTACGGATACAAACACACAAGAAAATCAATCCAACGGCACATTAAAACTTCATAAAGAAGAGTTAGATATTACAAAAAATAATATCGATGCAGGAGAAGTGGTTCTTTCCAAAGATGTTGTCGAAGAACAAAAAACCGTTGATGTTCCTGTCATGCATGAAGAAGTAGTGATTAAGAGAACCCCAATTAATAACGAACGAAGTGATGGATCCATCAGCTCCGAGGAAACGATTCATATTCCAGTAACCCAAGAACAAGTTGAGGTAAATAAATACACGGTTACAACTGAAGAGATTTCCGCATCTAAACGTCAAGTTCAGGAAAATCAGCAAGTGCAAGAAACACTAAAACATGAAGAGGCACACGTTAATACAACTGGAAGTGTAGATTTAATAACTGATGGTACAGGTTTTGACGATTTAAATAATAAGTAAACCAAAAAACACCTTTTCATAACCAAGTGAAAAGGTGTTTTCACTATTATTATTATGGGGGTGTTAAAGTTGCCAGAAGAGCAGAATATTCCACTCGATCCTCCAGAAGAATTGACGCTTGAATTACATAAGGAGGAATTACAGGTAAGCAAAAAAATAATTGAAACAGGTAAAGTTAATATTTATAAGAACACTTATACCGAAGAAAGGCAAATATTGATTCCCGTCATCCATGAAGAGCTAATTATTGAGAAAAAGATCATAAATTCCGATAATACCGTCGATCCAAAAGTTGAAACAATACGCATTCCTTTAACGGAAGAGCGAATTGAGATAACAAAGCACCCAATCGTCCTAGAGAATGTCGAAATAGACAAGAAAAAAATAATAGAACACTTCCATCTAGATGAATTGTTAAAAGAGGAAAAGCTTCGTATTGACACCGTTGGAGATATAACCCTGACGATGGATCAGGACCTTTAGGTGATATCAAGAAAGAAAATTTTTTTCATTAACAGGTGACATTGCCTTTACAAACTGATATATTTCGCTCAATCCTTCAGAAAATGCTGCGCAATGCAGCATTTTTTTTTGATATTTATTTTCCTTTAGTGGCTCATTATGTAAAATCTATCCGACTTTTGATGCGTTTATAAATTTAGGAGTCGAAAAATATTAAAATGGCGGGTATAATATAGACTTGTGATAAATAGAAAAGTAGGAGGGACTACTAATGGAATGGACATTAGCCCTTTTGTTTGGGGTATCAATTTTGTTGCTAATGATTTCTATCATAAAATCGCGTCAAGCTGCCAATAAAAATCAACGGGAAATTGACACGGTTCATGTCGAAGTGATGAAAGAAATTAACAACATGCAAGACTCCATTCGAAACATTGAATTGGATATGGAAATTGTCAGCAATGCAGCTGGAGTTCAGCTAACAACGGATGAAATTATTTTAAGACGTGAAGTATTAGACTTATACAAGCGTCAATACTCCTTGGACAGCATTGCTGAGAAAAAACAGATTACAGAAAGCGAAGTCAAAGAAATACTTGCTGGGTACCTTACATCAACTGTTGAAGGGGGCAAAGTCGCCCATGAAGCATAACCTATTGACCAGCTTTGCAGCAGGGATCCTTCTATCAACAAGTATTACCGGAGCTGTTTATTTTTTTGGCGATCACGATACCACTAAAGAGTCTGTCAAAACATCCGAAAGCCAAACAAAAGTCCAAGCTCAGCCAACTGAGGAAGATATGAAAAATAAGCTTGTATCCGCTGGTTATATTGTTCAAACAAAAGCAGATTATGACAAAAAAATAGAAGAAACGAAAGCAGCAGCCCAAAAATCGTCGGGGAACCAAGCTGCTAATGTCTCTCAAGTGGTGATTTCGGTTACTGATGGGATGACTAGTATAGATGTCGGAAGGATCCTTGTAACTGCAAAAATTATCCCAGATGCGTACAATTTCTCTAAGGATATCGAAAACAGAGGCCTTTCAAACAAATTACGCCCTGGAATCTATGTCATAGATAATAAAATGCCATTAGACCAAATTATTAATA
>NZ_JBALNY010000195.1:0-15261 GCF_036962145.1 Bacillus sp. JJ1764
ATGGAAAGGAATATTTTAATTTTCTTATATCTTATACAGTCTATTTAACGATTAGTGGAATCTTAACCATTATCCTTATTGGGTTTGTCGGATTAGCTATTTTCAGCGTCATGTTATTTGTATTTACGATTGTTGCAGCGGTGAAAGCCTACGAAGGCAGTGAATATCGATTCCCATTAATCTTTAGAATAATTAAGTAATGGGATTATTAGCCTGGCATTTTATTTATGTCGGGTTTTTTACATAATGGTTTTAAAGCAAGATAGTTTTCATTTAAATCAAGGTGGACTATAATTTTTATTAATTCTTTTTTTATAGAAGGGAGAAGCAAATGTGATCGGTCAAACTGGTTTAGTGTTAGAAGGTGGCGGGATGCGTGGTGTTTATACGGCGGGAATCCTGGAATACTTTCTTGAACAGGATTTGTTTTTTCCTTATGTCATTGGAGTTTCAGCAGGTGCCTGTAATGCAGCATCCTATTTATCAAAGCAAAAAGGGAGAAATAAAACCGTAACGATTGAGTATGCTAATGACCCAAGATATATCTCTTGGAAAAACTATTTTAGAAATAGACAAATTTTCGGGATGGACTTTATCTTTGATGAAATTCCGAATAAGTATGTTCCCTATGATTACGATGCATTTTATAACAGCACTTCGGAATTTGTTGTAGGGACAACCGATTGTGTAACTGGGGAGCCTGTGTATTACAAAAGGCAGGATTACCAAAAAGATTTATTGACTGTTTTACGAGCTTCCAGTTCATTGCCATTTATTGCTCCTGAAGTTTCATTTAAAGATAAGTTATTGCTAGATGGTGGGATTAGTGATCCGATTCCAATTAGACAAGCACAGAAAGATGGTTTTACAAAAAATATTGTCGTTTTAACTCGTAATGAGGGCTATGCGAAAAAGCCTTCCAAGTTTCATTTTATGGTGGAGCGGAAATATCCCGAATATACAGGCCTGCAGAAATCGTTAAGAGACAGATACGAAATCTACAATAATACGATTTCCTATCTTATTGAGGAAGAGAAAAAAGGAAATGTATTTTTAATCCGGCCATCTGTCCCATTAAAAGTAGGAAGAATCGAGAGAAATCCACAGCGTTTAATGGAACTTTATCAACAGGGTTATCAAGATGCCAAGGCATTGAAAGAATCGATTATGGAATATATTGGATGAAAAAAGAAGAGAGTGTCTCTTCTTTTTTTTATCTCCTATCATTTTTTTCTCTTATAAATAATAGAATGATATAAGAGCAACAGATAAGGAGATTTCAAAATGAGGATTCATGATTTTTATAGAAATGAGGCTTTAATTAGCTTAAACGGTAGTATTGCTTCGCTTATTCCTGTATGTTTTATTATCGTGGGAAATCTGTCATTTTTAAAAAATCAAGATATCATGTTACTGGCAATACCGTTTTTTGTTTATAGTTTTATTAGCTTTCAATTTTATCTTTATAAGAGAAATCAATCCAATTCTATTAGTAAACAATTGATTAGTAGAAATGGCAACGGATTATTATTAGATGCTCAACAGTTATTAGTCCTCCATATGAATACTACCTCCTCCTCGCTTCAGCTCTATTTTTCAAATGGCTTTTTAGCTGGAAGTTTTGAAAAGGTCCCCAAAAGGGGAAAAGAATGGCGTCAACCATACAAAATATATGTTCTCAGAAGTTCGGAACAATTTCCTTTAGCTTTTTTTGTTGTTAAAAAGCAGAACGGTATTAAAATTGAAGTCTATGATCAGAACAAGAAATATATGGGATGCTTGGTAAAAAAAAATGAGCCATTCAAAAAGGATAAAAAGGAACTGTTTAATGAGACAGGAGAATTGATTGGTATGATTGAAGGGTCGCCTGGATTTATGGATGAAAAAATGTGGAATCTCCATGAAAAACAAGAAGGCAGATTAAGGAGAGGGTGGATGCCTTTACAATGGAGTGCATTGTTTCCTAATCCGAATACCCCAGTACTGTCTTTTAAGGTGGATTTATCCCAAGGGGACAGACTGATTAGAATGTCTTTATTAATCAACGAATTCTTCCTCGAACGCTAAATTTGAATTAGTTTCCCTTATAATCGATATTTGATATGATAGTAGCAATATTTTATTACGTGTTGTTGGGGGTTTTGACGTGAGAATTGAATTCATAAAAGGACATGGCTCAGGAAATGATTTTTTCATAATAGATGAAATCACAAATCAATACGCTTTTTCCGAACAGGAAAGGGCTGACATGGCGAGGCTTTTATGTGACCGCAAGACTGGAATGGGAGCGGATGGAATTCTTTTTATAATGAAAAGTGACCATGCCGATGCCAGAATGCGGGTTTTTAATGCCGACGGCTCGGAGGCTTCGATGTGCGGTAATGGACTTCGCCTGGTTGCCCGCTATGTTTGTGAGCTTCTTGGGAAAAAGAATGGTGTAATTGAAACGATGAAAGCTGACCTTAAGGTAGGGAGGCAAGAGGAGCTCTTTCCGGAAATTCATACCTATCAAGTTGAGATATCTCCAGTGTTATTTGATCTTGAGTCACTTCCATTACGGTTAAATCAGTCTACATTGGTGAATGAAAAAATAATGCAGCTTTCGGATCGCTTTACTTTTACAGCTTTGGCAGTACCGAATCCTCATTTAATCACACTAGTGGAAACAGAGGACTTGCAAAATGAGGTTCAACGGCAGTTAAGTGAATATGTTAATGGTCCTAACGAGTTATTTCCTGACGGCGTTAATGTGAGCTTTGTTAAATCAATACAGGAAAATGCTATTTATGTTCGGACCTATGAACGGGGTGTAGGCTTTACAAATGCTTGTGGTACAGCCATGTCAGCTTCATCTCTGGTGACGTGTCTGCAAAAAATGAATCGATTTGAGGAAGTCATCAATGTATACAATAACGGCGGAATGGTTCAATGTGTGGTTCACGAGCATGACGGAACCTTCACCATCGATCTTATAGGTAATGCAACCTATCAATACAAAGCTGATGTTGAAGTGAACCTTCACGACAGCCTATATACTGTGATATCTAAAAAAGATTTTCTCGAACAGCCTGATTATGAAAAGCTGCAGCAGAAAGTCCAGCAATATCTCAAGGAAAACATGTAGGATAAGGCATTTCTGCCTTATCCCTTGCCTTTTTTTAAAACCTCTAATACAGGGGCAAATGGTTGAATCGCTTTTGTTTGAAAATAATTTCTAAAGGGATCGCCTAACTTCTTAAGTCGAGTAATGGCATTTTGCATGGTAAAGGCCTTCGGATCCAACTTATCGTTTACCTCATCCCAATAAAGAGGGGTAGCTACTCCACCAAGCTCATTTCCGCGCATTGAATAGGGAGCGATAATGGTTTTCCCTTCACCATGTTGGACGTAGTCGACATAGAGCCGGTTCCCGCGATTTTTCTTCATCCTCTCAATCGTGAATGAATCAGGATCCCGTGAGATTAAATAGTCTGCAATAAAACTAGTAAACAGCCTTGTATCATCATAACTAAATTTATTCTCTGGCAAAGGTACATAAATCTGAAGACCCTTATTGCCAGATGTCTTTATAAAACTAACTAAATTTAATTGATCCGTTACTTCCTTTATAAGCAATGCTGCTTTGACAGCAAGCGAAAATTCCTTTTGTGACGGAGGATCCAAATCAAAGACAATTTCACTTGGACCATGACTGTTAACTGTTTGAAACGGTATATGAAATTCAATGGCCAGTTGATTTCCTAACCAAATAAGCGTTTTAAGATTATTGCAGAGAATATATTGGATATCCATAGACATATGAGTTTTCACGAAAGAGGGAGCGTAATCTGGACAGTTTTTTTGATAAAAGGCTTCGCCAAACATCCCATGTGGAAAACGTATAACGGTCAATAGCCGGTTTTTTAAAAAAGGCAGCATATAGGGGGAGGCTTCCCTTAAATATAGTATATAATCTGCCTTTTGAATTTGTTGAGTTTCCCACAATGGTTTATCAGGATGAGTAATTTCCAATTCTTCTGGTAAGTTTTTTTGTTGGAAAATAAAGTTTTCATATGTACATTGAGCAGGCTCTAAATCAAAGCGAAATTGATGAAAATGTGGCTCTCGCAAGTGGTCTTCATAGAGTTCCAAATATTTAATTTCCAGGCAAATTGCTGGTTCGACATGGATAAATTGAGAATCTTCCCTTTTCATATTTTGCTTGATTATTTGTTGAAGTGCTTGTTTTTCATCTGGCTTAAACCCAAAGAGTACTTGACCAATAGTCGTTACAGTTTGATTTCGATAAACGCCAACATAAAAGTACCCATTTGATTTCTCATATGCTGTGACAAAACAACTTACATATTTCCAATTTTTATATTTTAACCATTGTAAAGATCGTTTTCCTTCTTCCCACTGGCTATTCGCATGTTTGGCAACAATTCCTTCTCCATCATATAACACAACTTTTTCCCAAACTTCATTGAAATCAGAGTATGGCTCAACAAATTGGAGCAGCTGTTCATTATATGGATCTGGCGTTTCGTCTAATTCGAGTGCTTTAAAAAATTGCTTCAATTTTTCCTTCCTTTTGGGAAAAGGCAAAGTATTCAATGGCTTTCCACTTAACATCAGTACATCAAAAACCATCAGCCGGCATGGTGACAAAGCTGCCTGCTCATTTATTTTTTTTGCTGCTTTCATACGTCCGCGTACTTGAATCGCCGAAAAATTAGCTTTATAGGGGTTTTCAAGATCCACAAGCTCACCATCTAGCTGCAGGGGTAAAAAGGGAGCAATTTGATCCTTTAGATCTAATAAAAATCTGCTTATTTCAGGGAATTGCGGCAATAACGCTTTCCCGTTGCGGCTTGTTAATACAGGATTGGCGGTGTTCCAATCTAAAATAGCACGAAAACCGTCATATTTTACTTCATAAAACCAGTCTTTTTCGATTGGGGTCTCAAAAGTCAGACTAGGAAGCATTGGTTTCATCACTTTACCTCTTTTTTCCTTTATTTTGTGTAAAAGGGAGACAAATATCCTTTTTCCAGTTGTTTTAAGGAATTCAGCTTGTTCCTAACACACACACTAGAAACAAAAAGAAATGGAGAATTTTTATGCATACAATGTGGAAGGGCAGTATTAGCTTTGGGCTGGTTAATATTCCAATTAAGCTCCATGCTGCAACAGAAGATAAAGATATCAAGCTTCGTACCCTTCATAATAAATGTCATGCCCCCATTAAATATGAAAAAATTTGTTCAGTTTGTGAAGAGGAAGTAAAGCCTGAGGATATAGTTAAGGCATATGAATATACAAAAGGCAAATTTGTGGTCCTCGACAACGAGGAGCTTGAAAAACTTCGAAAAGAAAATGAAGAAAAAGCTGTAGAAATCATTGATTTTGTCAAAATGGAAGAAATCGATCCTATATATTTTGACCGCAGTTATTATATGTCACCAAACGAGGGTGGTGGAAAGGCCTATTCCTTATTGCGGAAAGCGCTCCAAGAATCCGAAAAAGTTGGTTTGGCTAAAATTGTGATTCGTTCCAAAGAGCAGCTGGCGGTCATCCGTGTTTATGAGAATATCTTAGTTATGGAAACCATTCATTATCCAGATGAAGTACGAAATGCCACTGATGTACCTAATGTTCCATCTGAAGATAAGGTGACAAAGAAAGAGCTGGATACCGCCATTTTATTAATAGATCAATTAACCTCCACTTTTGAACCTGAAAAATATACTGATGAATATCGAACAGCCCTTCTCGAACTGATTGAATCGAAACGCCAGGGAAAAGAAACTGTTTCTGCGGCACCTAAAGAAATGGCTACAAATGTTACTGATTTAATGGCTGCTTTACAGGCATCAATCGATCGTACCAAACCGAAAAAAGCAGCAGCTCCAAGAAAGAAAGCAACAGCCAAAGTCAAAAAGGAAGCCTAATAATTTGTTGACAAAAGCTTTAAAATGAGGGATAATAAAATTACGCTTTTAAGTTCGTTATATATTTGTTGATTTAGTAGTCGTAACTGCACGAAATGTGGGTGATGTCTTCTATGCCCATCAGTGTAGTGCGACTTTTTATATTAATGTGAAATTAACTTTAAAGTGAACAAAATATTGGGGGTAATGTTACATGAAAAACGGTAAAGTTAAATGGTTTAATGCAGAAAAAGGATTTGGATTTATTGAAGCTGAAGGCGGCCAAGATGTATTCGTACACTTTTCAGCAATCCAATCTGAAGGTTTCAAAACATTAGAAGAAGGTCAATCAGTATCTTTTGAAATCGTTGAAGGTGCTCGCGGACCTCAAGCTGCAAACGTACAAGCGGTTTAATTCATTTTTATTAAAAAAAGGTAATGCTTAACAAGAAAAGCATTACCTTTTTTACTATATATTCATTATGAAAAACAAGGGGTGGGGAATAATGGCATTTGGCAGAAGAAATGAAGAGGAAATCAAATTGGAGGAAACAAAGATTTGGGTTTGTACTTCCGAGAATTGTAAGTGCTGGATTCGCGATAATTTTAAAAGCAGTGATGTGCCCCTTTGTCCAGTTTGCAAAAATCCAATGAGTGAAAGTACGAAGATGCTACAGGTCATTCATAACCATAGCCAGAATTTTATGTAGAAAAGCAGGGGTTACTCCCTGCTTTTAGTCTTCTATATTGTTTTTACAATAATTAAGTATTAATTCCTCTTCATCGTCCTCAAGGGCAAAATCAAGCACTTCTTCTTTGCCTTGTTCATAAAAATGATAGTTAATCATTCTTGCATTGCCATCATCTATACCTAAAAGGACCCTTAGTCCAATTCCTTTTTCAGAAAAAAGTTCATCCTCTTCATCTACCTCAAGTTCTAAAAAGAATTCATAGCGCTCACCTGAGATTAATCCGAATGGATCTTCCAGCTTTTCTACTGTATGGCCTGTTATGTTCAAAAAAATCATCCTTTGCATTTAATTAGTCGATTTTATTATACACATCTTTTCCATAACAAAAAAATAATTGCATCAGTAAATATAATACTTATGAAATTAATGTGAAATAATGCACATTGTAAACCCTTTAATGGAATTATGCGGTAATATAAAATTGTAAAAAAACAAGAAAATTCTATATATATATTTGTGAATACATTCACAAAAAGGAGGGGAGAAATGAACATTTTCACTGAATCTGTTTATGGTCAACTTCAATCATACATGTTATCTAGGAAAAATTTTTATCAAATACTCCATATCCTTTTCTCTGAACCAGATAAGGAAGAAATATTTTTTCAGCTTTCTACATATGGGAATTTTGGAATGTTGGGTGAGTTTCACGAAGGTGGGAAAATTCTTGATCAATTTTTTAAAACCTTAACATTGGAACAATTAATGTTTGAGCGTGAAGAGTACCAACGACTTTTTATTGGCCCAGGCCCTCTAGTGGCACCTCCATGGGAATCCTATTACAGAAGTAAAGAACATTTGGTTTTTGAAGAATGGACCTTCCAGGTTAGGGAGAAATATCGAACGTTTGGTCTACAATATGTAAAAGAAAATAATGAACCGGATGACCATCTTCTTTTGGAATTAGAATTTATGATCTACCTTTCGAGTTTATGTCAATCAGAAATAAACCTGAATCAAATAACGGACATCATCCAGTGTCAAATTGACTTTCTGGAACAGCATCTTTTGTTTTGGGTTCCTGATTTTTGCAAAAGGATCATCGGAAATACTACAAGTACTTTGTACCTTGGGGTATCGATGTTGCTAGAAGACTTTATAAGTGATGATTTGACATCTTTAAAAGAGATAAAGGAGGTACTGGCCGATGTCTAAAAAACAAGGGCTTACCAATCTGTTTTCAAATAAAATGCAACGGCGCACTTTTTTGAAATGGTCAGGTGCCATTGGAATTCCTGTTATTGCTGGCGGAATAGGAACAAAAATGCTGGTAGACAGCAATAAAAAAGAAAAAATAACAAGCGCAAAGCAAATTGACAAGGAACAAGTTATTTCTACCTGTAGTATTAATAACTGTGGTGGAAGATGTGTCATTAAAGCTCATGTTAAAGATGGAGCAGTTGTCAGGGTTAGTACGGATACACATGAAAGCGGCGATCCATCCACACCTCCTTTAAGGGCATGTGTTAGAGGCCGAAATTATCGAAAAATGCTCTATCATCCTGACCGGCTTAAATATCCAATGAAACGGATTGGAAAACGAGGGGAAGGAAAATTCAAACGAATTTCTTGGGAAGAAGCGATTGAAACCATTGCCTCTGAAGTTAAACGAATAGGTGATACATACGGACCTGAATCACGATATGTTAACTATGCATCAGGGCAAAGTTGGGGACTGCACGGCGGTAAAAATGCTGCCAGGAAATTACTGGCACTGACTGGTGGTTTTCTAAATTATCGAAATGACTACAGCTCAGGCGCAGGAAATATCGCCACTCCTTATACCTATGGTACGAATAACTCTGGAAGTAGTTTTGATAATCTACTTCATTCTAAATACATTATTTTATGGGGACAAAATCCTGCCGAGATGATTTTTTCGACTCCATATAGGGAGTATTTGATTCAAGCAAAGAAAAATGGAACCAAAATAGTTGTTATTGATCCAAGATATACAGATACAGCAATCGCATTTGCTGATGAATGGATTCCCATCCTCCCTACCACTGATAATGCTTTGATGGATGCGATGGCCTATGTGATGATTACCGAGAATTTGCATGATCAGAAATTTTTGGATAAGTACTGCATCGGGTTTGACGGGGAGCATATGCCGGAGGGAATTGCAGGTACGGAGTCCTTAAAAAGCTATCTGCTCGGTGAAAAGGATGGCATCCGTAAAACACCGGAGTGGGCAGAAAAAATATGTCATGTGCCGGCAGATAAGATCCGTGAGATTGCTAGGGAGTATGCTACACAAAAGCCTGCAGTCCTTATACAAGGATGGGGAGCCCAAAGACAGGCATATGGGGAACAATTCATGCGTGGCGGTGCCCAATTAGCCTGTTTGACTGGTAATGTAGGGAAATTGGGCGGATGGGCCGCTGGAACGGGTTATTGGAGCCGTTCGGACATTGTTTATCCATTTACCTATGAAAATCCGGTTAAGGCATCAATTCCTTGCTTCCTATGGACAGCAGCTGTTGAAAAAGGCACTGAAATGACAGCGGACGATGGATTATTGGGTACCGACAAATTAAAAAGTAATATTAAATGTATTTTTAATATGGCTGGCAATATGTTAATTAATCAACATTCTGACATTAATAAGACAAAGCAATTGCTTGAAGATGAAAGTAAAGTTGAATTTATCGTCGTAAGTGATCTGTTTATGACACCAAGTGCGAAGTATGCTGATATATTACTGCCAGGCACAACCTTTTTTGAACGGTGGGACATAGGAGTTCCATGGTGTTTTGGTGATTATGTTGTATTAGGGGAGAAAACAATTGAACCTCTATATGAATGCCGCGATGAATATGATGTATTTGCGGAGATTGCCGGTAAGCTGGGACTGAAGGAGAAATTCACCGAAGGAAAAACGACCCTAGATTTAGTCAAGGAAAGTGTGAAAAGAACGAAAAAGGAACTAGACCCGGATTTTCCTACCTTTGAGGAATTTCGAAAAATGGGGGTTTACCATTTTAAACATAAAGAACCGTTAATTGCGTTTAAGGACCAAATAGAAAGCCCAGAAAAACATCCTTTTGAAACACCTTCAGGTAAAATAGAGTTATTTTCAAAAGATTTATGGGCTATGAACAAACATGAGGAAATTCCGGCTATTGCAAAGTACATTCCATCATGGGAAGGTCCAAGTGATCCATTAATTAAAACATATCCACTCCAACTCATTAGCTGGCACTATAAACGTAGATGTCACTCAACTTATGACAATCAAGAATGGCTTGAGGAAGCGGCAAAACAAGAAATGTGGATGAATCCCAAGGATGCAGAAGGTAGGGGTATTCAAAATGGAGATTTTGTCCAAGTCTTTAATAACCGTGGAACGATACAAATTCCAGTTAAGGTAACACCAAGAATTGTTCCCGGAGTGGTAGGAATTCCACAAGGTGCTTGGTACTCACCTGATCAAACTGGTATGGACCAACGGGGGTCGATCAATGTATTAACCTCGCAAAAGCCAACCCCGTTAGCAAAAGCCAATCCGCAGCAAACGAATTTAGTCGAAGTAAAAAAAGCGTAAGGAGTGAGTGAATTGGCGCAATTGGGGTTTTATATTAATCAAAGTCTTTGCTCCGGATGTAAGGCTTGTACCGTAGCCTGTAAGGATAAAAATAATTTAAATGTCGGAATCAATTTCAGAAGGGTCTACGCGTATGAAGAGGGCAGTTTCCTTCAAAAGCCAACGAGTGGAATCGTTCAAAATGTAAAGGCCTATTATTTTTCTATCGCTTGTAATCATTGTTCCAATCCAAGATGTGTACCGACTTGCCCAGTTGGAGCAATTAGTAAGAATAAAGACAATGGGGTTGTCACCATTGACCAAGATGTCTGTCAGGGAACACAGCTTTGTGTGAAAGCTTGCCCGTACGGAGCTCCTCAATATAATAAGAAAGTATTTAGATCAAATAAATGTGATTTCTGCCTTGATCTACAAGAAAAGGGGGAGGATCCTGTTTGTGTATCTACCTGCCCAATGGGAGCAAT
The DNA here is from genome assembly GCF_036962145.1 of Bacillus sp. JJ1764. Classification (NCBI taxonomy): domain Bacteria; kingdom Bacillati; phylum Bacillota; class Bacilli; order Caryophanales; family Bacillaceae; genus Bacillus; species Bacillus sp. JJ1764. The sequence continues at coordinate 10,676 of NZ_JBALNY010000195.1, forward strand.
TGAATTTGGGCCAATAGACGAACTTCGGAAAAAGTATGGTCGGGTCAGCCAAATTAAAGGTATGCCAAGCAGTAAAATCACAAATCCAAATCTTGTTATTTTACCACATAAAGATGCAAAATTATCCAATACTTAATAGCCGGTATTTGGGGGTGATATTGTGTCATTAATACTGGATTGGCTGGAAAGTATGCATATTGATTTTGAACTGACAGATCGATGTTCCAAGGTGCGAAACAATCATTCCACTTGTAGTTATTGCATGAATGCCTGCCAATTACATGCATTAGTCATACAAGATAAAAAAATGACACTAAATAAAGATCTTTGTACATTTTGCGGTGAATGCATGATTTCCTGCCCATTATCTGCAATCACAGGTATCGCTTCAGAACGTCAATTTTTAGATAGAAGTATAATCCATAATGATAGCTTTACACCTTCTGTAAAGGAATTACTTATTTATAAAAAAAGAGGCATTCAGTCCATTTCTTTGGAGACTACTCATCAAAACAAGTGGCATGATGTAATAAAAGAAGCGAACATCCTTTTAAAACAATTGGGTCAGACCCCATTTGAAGTGGTTGTAAAAAGAGATTCCAAAACTACAAGAAGAGAATTGTTACAATCATTAAAAAGTGAAGGCAGAAAAATAGCTAAAATTGCTGCCCCTGCTGCATGGAAAATAAAGGATGGGGAATGGGTTTTAACTAAATATTATCCCGGAAACCAGTTTTACACTGTCCAGCTTAATAAGGAAAAGTGTACTCTTTGTCAGGCATGTTTTACTTTATGTAGTCAAAATGTGTTCCAAATAAAAGAGAATATTCTCTGCATAATGAGCAACCGATGTGTGAATTGTACGGATTGTACAGATATTTGCCCTGAAAATGCATTGGAGATCTATTTTGAATGCAGTGAGTACGTTGAGGTAACTGAAGAATTTTTAATAAATATCTGCCAGTCATGCGGTAAAACGTTCAAAACCTTTCATTCAAGAGCAAAAGAATGCCCTATCTGCTTAAATAGAGATCCTGAATGGTTAAGCCCGTATGGTTAAGCAAATCAAAAAAAAACGCCAGTTTAGTTGGCGTTTTTTTGATTTTAACGGAGAAGGTGAGATTCGAACTCACGCGACGGTTACCCGCCCTAACGCATTTCGAGTGCGCCCCCTTATAACCACTTGGGTACTCCTCCATAAGTATGAAGCGGGTGAGGGGAATCGAACCCCCGCCGTCAGCTTGGGAAGCTGAAATTCTACCATTAAACCACACCCGCATATCTGATAATAGTGAAAACTATTATAACATAATATTAAATGTGATGGTAGAAAATAATTAAAATTGCCAACTAAATGATAGTTTTTTAAAGTAATTGTCAAAAAGTAATCAAAAACGTTCAAGTGATGAAAGTTTTTGAGAGAAAATGATTGATTTTTGCAATCGGTTTCAGTATTATAAAGGTAGAAAAAGAAGTTAGGTGGTGATAACTTGTTAACTCCTGAACGTCATCAGATTATTCTTCAATTACTTAAAGATAGAAATACGGTGAAAATACAGGATATTATGGAGCTGACAAATTCTTCTGAATCAACCATTCGAAGAGATTTATCCCAACTCGAGGATCAAAAATTTTTAAAGCGGATTCATGGGGGAGCTTCAAGATTGCAGGGAAAACTTCAAGAACCGAGCATGATTGAGAAATCATCCAAAAACCTTCATGAAAAGCGATTAATAGCGCAATATGCTGCTTCCTTGGTGGAAGAAGGAGATTGTATTTATCTAGATGCAGGTTCGACCATATTTGAAATGGTAGAATTCCTTCCATCAAAAAATATCGTTGTAGTGACAAATGGATTAATGCATGTAGCCCCGTTGTTAATTAAGGGGATACCGACCTATTTAATTGGAGGATTTGTTAAACCAATTACAAATGCTTTTATCGGACGAGGTGCATTGGAAAGTCTTGACTTGTACCGTTTTGATAAATGCTTTATGGGGGTAAATGGTATACATCCACAATTTGGTTTTACAACGCCGGATCAGGAAGAAGCAATGGTGAAGCAAAAAGCCATTTCACTTTCAAGAGAATCATATGTGCTCGCAGATAATACAAAATTTGCTGAAATTTCATTCGCAAAAATTGCTGAAATCCATGAGGCGTCCATTATCACCAATGAATTGGAACCTGAAACGGAAAATCAATATATAAATAGAACGACAATAAAGGTTGTGACAACATGATTTATACGTTAACTTTGAATCCTTCTGTCGATTACATTGTTCAGTTGGAACAATTTGAATTAGGGCAGTTAAATCGAACGATTAGTGAAGCAAAATATCCTGGAGGCAAAGGGATTAATGTTTCCCGAGTCTTAAAACAATTTGGCATAAAAAGTATGGCTCTTGGATTTGTGGGCGGCTTTACAGGTGCTTATATTAAACAGTATCTTTCAAATGAAAGTATCGCCACAGATTTTGTGGAAGTGAAAGAAGATACAAGGATAAATATAAAGCTAAAAACGGGTAGAGAATCTGAGATTAATGCTCGGGGACCTATGATCACAGAAGAGGATTTTCAATTGCTGAAGGAAAAAGTTCATTATTTGGATCAAGATGACTTATTGGTATTAGCGGGAAGCATCCCGTCAACCTTACCTCCAACAACCTATGAGGAGCTAGTAAAAATTTGTGAGGCAAAGGGAGCAAAATTTGTTGTAGATGCAGAAGGGGATCTATTAAAAAAGGTACTCCCTTTTCGGCCATTCTTAATAAAGCCTAATCATCATGAACTTGGAGAATTATTCAATGTTAATCTCTCAACGCCTGATGAAGTTATTCCATATGGAAAGAAGCTTATTGAGATGGGTGCACAAAATGTTATTGTGTCGCTTGCAGATAAAGGAGCTGTCTTTATTAACAAGGAGGTATCGTTATTGGCAGAGGTGCCAAAAGGAAAAGTGAAAAACTCTGTTGGAGCAGGTGACTCGATGGTGGCAGGATTCTTGGCTGCATATCGAAAAAAAGCTGATGTTGAAAAAGCATTCCAATTTAGTGTTGCTTCAGGAAGTTCAACAGCATTTTCATTGGGGCTTTGCACGAAAGAAAATGTAGAAGAATTATTGCCACAAGTTCATATTAAATCATTAGAGGAGAGACCGCTATGAGAATTTCAGAGTTGCTGACAAAAAGCACCATTTTACTTCAAATTGAAGGCAATCAAAAGCAAGATGCAATTGATCAGTTAGTTGATAAATTATTCGAAGCGAATAAGATATCTGATAAAAGTGAATTTAAGACGGCTATTCTAAAACGCGAAGAGCAAAGCACCACAGGAATTGGTGACGGGATCGCTATTCCTCATGCAAAAACAAAAGCTGTTAAAGAAGCTGCCATTGCCTTTGGTAAATCAGCAACAGGGGTTAACTATGATTCTTTGGATGGCAAACCTGCACACTTATTTTTCATGATTGCAGCACCGGATGGAGCGAATAATACCCATTTAGAAGCACTTGCCCGTCTCTCAGGTCTACTGATGAAAGCTGAGGTTCGTTATGAGCTTCTAAAGGCCACTACAGCTGAGGAAATCATTGAGACAATCAATCGCTTTGATAAAGAGGAACAAGTAGAAACATCTACTTCAGGGAAGGCTGCATCAATTGTTGCGGTCACTGGCTGTCCAACCGGAATTGCTCACACTTATATGGCAGCGGATTCATTAAAAGCAAAAGCTGCTGATATGGGTGTTACCATCAAAGTCGAAACGAATGGTTCCGGCGGAGCAAAGAATGTTTTAACAAAAGAAGAGATTGAAAATGCAACCGCCGTCATTATCGCAGCAGATATAAAAGTGGAAATGGAAAGATTCAGTGGCAAGCATGTCATCCAGGCGGCTGTAGCGGATGGAATTCGCAAGCCTGAACAATTGATCAATCGTGCTGTGAAACAAGATGCTCCCATCTATAAGGGGAATGGTAGTGAAAAATCTACTTCTGATGCAAGCTCTTCCGTTGGAGGTTTCTATAAGCATCTAATGAATGGTGTTTCCAACATGTTGCCATTTGTTGTCGGGGGCGGTATCTTAATCGCGATCTGTTTTATGTTTGGCTATAATTCATTTAATCCTAAAGACCCATCCTATAATCCGATTTCCGATGCCTTAATGACAATTGGCGGCGGTAATGCCTTCAAATTGATTGTGCCAGTATTGGCAGGTTTTATCGCCATGAGTATCGCCGATCGCCCTGGTTTTGCTCCTGGTATGGTAGGGGGTATGATGGCTGCCAATGGTGGTGCAGGTTTCCTTGGAGGATTAATTGCAGGTTTCCTTGCAGGGTATATCGTAAATCTACTTAAAAAAGTGTTTGCCAATTTGCCTAGATCATTGGAAGGTATTAAAAGTATTTTAATCTATCCACTTTTAGGTATTGCCATTACTGGCTTTATCATGCATTTTGTCGTAAATAAACCTGTCGCTTGGATTAACACTGAAATTGCTCATTGGTTAACTGGCTTGGGAACTGGAAATGCTGTTTTATTAGGAATCATACTTGGTTTGATGATGGCGTTTGATATGGGCGGTCCTGT
>NZ_JBALNY010000196.1:0-14575 GCF_036962145.1 Bacillus sp. JJ1764
TTGATGGTGTCCGAAGACGGGGCAACTTCAGACGCAGTATTAAAAACGATAGACCCCCTTCCAACCCTTAACACAAGGACATATTCTAAGAAATTTTCCCCAAAAAACACAAAGGAAGATTTTAATGAAGTAATTGGAAAAGGAGTAAAAATTATCTATCCTTTGCACAAAAAATCTATATAATTATAGGTAGGAGTACTATAGGTGCTCCATTTTTATTACATTCAATGGGGAGGCGAAGTATTCAATGTCTAATGATAATGAGGTTCTATTAGATAAAGGAAAACAAAATGACACAAAAATAAAAATAGAAAGGAAAGAAGGAGAACCTACTCCAGCTTTCAAAGGCGCTTCTTGGGGAGCTCTGTTAGTAGGTATTTCTGCTTATCTGATAGGCTTGTTTAATGCTTCGATGCAACTAAACGAAAAGGGTTATTACTTTGCTGTCTTAATATTTGGGCTCTACTCAGCCGTATCTTTACAAAAGGCCGTAAGAGATAAAGAGGAAGGAATACCTGTTACTAATATTTATTATGGTATTAGTTGGTTTGCCCTAATTGTATCCATTTCATTAATGGGGATCGGTTTATACAATGCTGGGAGCATTGTTTTAAGTGAAAAGGGATTTTATGGAATGGCCTTTGTTCTTAGTATATTTGCTGCCGTAACAGTTCAAAAGAATATTAGAGATACACAGAGGGCAAGAGAAAGAGATTAATAACCTTATGTAAAATTGGGGGAGGATAGTTTTTCCTCCCTGTTTATTTAGGCAAAACTTTTCCCATTTAAATAATAATCCGACTCTCTAAAAGTACTAAAGGCAACTTCTACATCCGGTATCCCAAGAGCCTGAACCTGTCTTGTGATAATATGGGCAAATTCATCTTGAACCTTTTGACCCCGATCAAACCATTTTACTTCGATAAATGGGTAGCCCGGAACCTCACTTCCATCAAAAACAAATGTTGCATTCACAACCTCCAGCGTGAAATTATCTATCCCACACTCACAGAGCCGAGCTAATTCTTGAACCATGGGTTTACTGATGGTTTTTACTTGTTCAACTGTTATTCCTCTAATAAATAAATGAGGCATTAACATCCTCCTCCGCCATTTTTAAAAAATTCTCCATTGAAAGTCCACTAGTCCTATTATTTTCTAACTTAATCAATTAAAAAGTAGACTCCCTCTATCTGCCAAAATAATCAAACGAATAAATGGCATTATATATTTTTCATTATTATATTCTTTTCCCTTTTTAGCAATTTATTTATATACGTTAGATTTATGGTGCAAACGGAACAAAATATCTAAACATAAATGCCATAAATGCAAGTACAGAAACGGTACATATACAGGCCAAATGCAAAAGTATATATAGTATTTTACGTTTTCCTTTTATGTAAAACGAATAGATAAAACCAAATAAAGGGTTCAATATTAAAAATGGTAGAGAAATAGCGATGGTTACTTTTCCAAACATGTGCACAAACCTTGATTCCACTCCAGCTAATCGCAAAACACCCATAAGCAAAATGAAAACTACTAAGGTTGCTGTCAATGATGTTAGGGCAACTTTAGAGGGTTTTCGTAAAAATTCTTTCATAATAGATCACCTTTTACATTTTTATAACTAATATTCTTCTTTTTGTCATTAATTCCCTCCTAAAAAATGGAATTCATCTACTATTTTAACTTTTTTAAAATAACTGTAGGGAAATGTGGGATATTGATCGTCTATTAAGGTGATGCAGTTAGAAACAGGAGGAAATGTATGATTACTGTAAATAATTTAAGCCATGATTTTATAATTGGCAAAAAAGGCAGACAAACGATTATACCCGTACTAAGAGATATTTCTTTTTCTGTAGAAAAAGGTGAAATCGTTACGATTGTTGGGCGGAGTGGTTCAGGGAAATCAACCCTTCTAAATTTAGTAAGCGGGTTTATTCGTCCTACTAAAGGAAAAATCTCAATTAATGGTGTGGAGGTATCCGATTTTTCAGAAGGGAAATTTGCTGATTTCCGAATCCAAAATCTGGGCTTTATTTTTCAAAGCTTTCAATTGATACCGAGCATGACAGCATTTCAAAATGTCGAGCTGCCGTTAATATTAAAGGGAGTTACCGAGAGTCAGAGGAAAGAAAAAACCGAGCAAATGCTTCAAAGAGTAGGATTGCTGGATTATCAGGACCACTATCCTGGTGAATTATCCGGGGGACAGCAACAGCGGGTCAGTATTGCCAGAGCACTAATTGTTAGTCCTCCTATTATTCTAGCAGACGAGCCAACAGGTAGCCTTGATAGTGAAACAGAAGAAGAATTGCTGGAATTCATTCAAGAATTAAATACTAATTTGGGGATCACGTTTTTAATTATTACGCATGATGAAAAGGTAGCCAAAATCGGACATCGAACGATAGCATTAAAGGATGGCCGTATTGCCGAGGAGGTAATAATATGAGATTAAAGGACCAATTCCGCTTTGTTCGGCAAAACATGAAAAAAAATAAGACGAGAGTATTCATGACGATCCTTGCTACAGCAATGGGATGCGCCTTTCTTATTGTCCTAGCTTCAGTTGGTTTTGGGTTACAGAAATCTGTTGTCAAGGAAATTACGGAAAGACGGGTCATGACACAAATTGATGTTCACGGCCGAGAAGGAAAAGACAATAAAGGTTTCCGACAGATTACCGATAAAGATATTCCATTTTTTGAAAAGATTAAAAATGTTAAAGCGATAACAAGAAGAAAAGAATTGCAGCAGCAAACCCAGTTTACAATTGGGAATTATCAGGAGGACACACAAGCTTTTGTAACGAATTTTCCAGAGGAAATAAAGGCAGGTTTTGAGTTATCAGAAGGACGTTTGCCAAAAACGAAGAATGAGATTGTCATTGGCTACAACTTCCCTCTCAATCTCGCAGCAAAGGATGCCGGTGAAGATCTTTTAGATAACAATGGTCAAGTAAAGAAAAAGTATCTTTATGCTGACCAGCTAATCGGGAAAACGATTGAAGTAGCCATTAAACAAAACAAAGACGGCAAGCAGGTGGAAAAAGTATTTCCTCTTACAGTGGTTGGGATATCACAAAAGCCAACAAAGGACTGGGTTGAGGATCGAAGCGTTTTTATTTCGGATGATCTTTTAAGGGATATTGAAAACTTTACTGGAACCCCCAGAGGAATCCTGCTTGACCCAAACAGCCAGGAATCACCACAGGGATTAGAGGAAATGTACGAATCTTACAATGAGGTTAAGGTTTATGCAAAAAACATGGAATCGGTTCAGGGAATTGTAGATGAGTTACAAAAAGGGAACTATGCCACCTATTCTGTTGTAAATGAGTTAAAAGAAGTAAACACCGTATTTATGATTGCTAAAGCGGGGCTCATATTTATTGGCACAATTGCGATTCTTATTGCCTCCATCGGCATCTATAACACGATGACAATGGCAGTAACGGAACGTGCGCCTGATATTGGCATTATGAAAGCGATTGGGGCCAATCCCAAAACTATCAAACGGATCTTTCTGCTGGAAAGCAGTTATATTGGTTTAAATGGCGCGATATTTGGAACAGTCGTTTCCTACGGAATAAGTTATGGGGTCAATCTTCTTATCCCCTTTATTATCAAACAAGCATTTGGTAAAGACACGATGTTGAACGTGATCTTTAGTGACATTCCACCGATATTGCCGGTTATTTGCTTTATTATCTGCTTCCTGGTGACTATTATTTCCGGATTCCGACCGGCACAGCGTGCAACACAGGTTGATGTTTTAAAAGCTATGCGCAGAGAAGTTTAAATAAAAAAATTGGTACCGAAAGACAAAATGCAAGGTTATTGCCACCTTGCATTTTGTAGTATGATCATTACCACAGAAGTTGCCTACAGCTAGTGCTTTTTTAACATATCCTCTATTCTTTTTAACTCCGTTTCGATATATGCTCTGCTATGATCAAAGCCGATAATGGCTAACACTTTTCCAGTATGATCCATGATGGGGGCAAAACTTGTTTTCCATTCTCCATAAATATCTTCATATAAAGGGGTTACTCCAGCCCTTCCATTCATTGCCTCAAAGGCAACCTTCAAATTTTCTGGCGGAGCTTCATAGATTTGTCCAGCTGGGATAACGAAGTCTTCATCGGCTACTATCGTCAGCATTTTGTTATTTTCTAAGACCTTAAAAATGTAAACCCACTCAATGATTCCTTCTTGTTCTCTTATTTTCGTTAATTTTTTTTGGACGTTTTTATAAGTTGTGCTGGAAGGTGAAGCATCATGATTAACTAATTCTGAAATTTCTTCTGGTAGAATAACGGCAGATGTAACGATTGCCATCGATCGTAATTGTTTATTGAGATGTTGTTCAAGGATCTGTCTTTTATTGGAAGGAGAGAGAGTCTCTTGTTGAATTCTTTCGCGAATTTTTTTGTATTTTCTGCTCATCGTAGGTTGACTGATATCCAGCACTTTTGCTGCAAGTTTCAGTGATTTATATTTTTCCATAGCCATTGTAATTAACCGTTCTTCGATGATATCAACTGCTTCCTGCAGCGGCATAATGTGATTGATCATCGGGGGCTCATGGCTCATAGCCTTTTCCCATGGAATGTATCTGTAAACTAGGCTTGAATCCACGTTAAATTCTCTACTGGTTACAACGATTCGTTCCACTGTATTTTCAAGTTGCCGAACATTGCCTGGCCAATCGTAAATAGATAATAATTCTATGGCATCCGGTAAAATATTAATTTGCCTATTAAATTTAGTATTATATTTTTCTACGAAATGAAAAATTAAATAAGGGATCTCTTCTATTCTTTCCCTAAGTGGAGGGATTTCAATAGGGACCACATTTAAACGATAATATAGATCTTCTCTAAATCGTTTTTCTTTCACCATTTTTTCCAATGATTGATTGGTTGCAGTAATAATTTGAACATCAATATGAATCGGTTTCGAACTTCCTAAAGGGGTTACTTCTTTTTCTTGTAAAATTCGAAGGAGTTTAACCTGCAAGTTCAGTGGCATTTCTCCTATTTCATCAAGAAAAATAATGCCTCCATTGGCTAATTCAAACTTTCCTGGAGCACCATTTTTATTAGCACCACTAAAGGCACCGCCGACATAGCCAAATAATTCACTTTCTAATAAATTTTCTGGAATGGCACCGCAATTAACGGCAATAAATGGTTTAGACCTTCTATTTCCTAACTGATGAATCGTTTTGGCGATCATTTCTTTACCAACACCGGATTCCCCTAATAAAAGAACAGATGTCGAGACTTTTGAGACCATCTCTATCGTATATATGATATCTTGCATTTTTTGACTATGAACGACCATTGTTGGAATGCCTTTTGGGTTCATGCCCTCTTTTATATTATTTGCATCTATTACTTGATTGGAGATCCCTTTTAACCCCCATATCAAAAATTCCCCGTCATTTGTATCCGGCGGGAAAACGGTTACAAGAATGTTACTGTCATTCCAAGCCCTTAATTGAAGTGAATGAGCCTCCCTATTTAATAACTGTAGTATGGGATCACCAAAGTACGAAATTTCTTCTAGTTCGTTAATGTTTCTTCCTATAAATGTGGTAGAGTTTGTTGACCAAAAATTTTTCAATCCCCCACTCCGAAATACAATGGTTCCGTTTAAGTTCGTCACCATAATTTCGTCGTAAATGGAAAGAATGCTCGATTGATAGGCTTGAAGTAGTTGTTCATTAGATAAAATGACGGACTCCACCCATTTAGCCCTCCTCTACAGAAGTTAAAATAGTGCAACTATTTAGTAAATTATTTCATATTTGAATCGAAATTTCAATTTTGAAATTATTTATTGAGGGTGAAACTCCATTTATGACTATTTTGTGAACTTTTTTTATTGGCACAATTATTGCACTCATATTATTGAGAAGATTAAACTTTCTAAATATTAATCTGATGTTTAAAGGAGGAACATAAATGTACGAATCTACTAATCTTGATGTATTCCCCTACCCTTTTCACCATATTAAAGAAGGTTCAAACTATCGATATTCCAACGACTTAAGAAAACTTGATAAGGAACGTATGAATTGCGTGATCATTACTCCTGAATATGAAAAACAAATAAAAAGAAAAAGAGAATTACTCATTGAACAACCTGAAGTAAGGTTCCAATCCTATCCCCATACGATGGAAATGCAATGGGAAGTGGCAGAAATGCTCATTCATATGGCGGTTGAACGCTACCCCGAGCACTTCCAAGTAAAAAAGAATGGTCATCATTGGACATTTCATAATTTGATTTTAAATGAAACGGAATCTTTCATTTTTGGTGATGCATCAAGTATAGAGCTTGAGCCTCTTGATTTAATTGGCCGCCATTTTACTACTGATTTTGTGCTAATGGTGATTAGAGATGAAAATCTTTATTTAGAAGTTGCACAAGAATCATATGCCGCTTTATTCTCCCCTCACTGGAATAAGGGGATGACATTTGACGAAATTCACGGACCAGTACCATTTGTTTCACGCACAGGGGTACCGCTGGCTGAAAGAGTTCGTAACTTCTTAATCCGTAATGTTTTACCTGGGGAACCTTGGACAAGAATTAATTGGAATCTAATGGCTAATCGCTGGGATGTTAACTATGAAACCTTTGATACTTGGGGACCAACTCGCCATTTGGTTACTCCTGAAAATGCCGGTGAACTAGTAAGACTTCGAGTAGAAGAACAATTTTTCTATCGGATGCCAAGAAGTAACGCTGTATTATTCGTATTAAATACCCAATTCCTTGCCATGAAGGATTTAGCCAAAAGACCAGAATGGCTAAAACAAACCTACTCTATTCTATCCGATATCCCTAAGCCTATGGCTGATTACAAAGGATTTACCCCATTTATTGACCCAACAATAGAATATTTGAAAAACTTAATAAAAAAAGTAGAATTACAAACCAACTAAGTTCAAAAAGATTGGAGGTATGGAAGGTGGTTTATAACAATCCGGTTTTATACGATCAATCTGAAACCATTGTAGAACATTTCAAGATAAAACAGGATCGTAGAAAATTACTGATCATTTCTGCTGATCCAGATCAAGCAAACACCGTCCAAAATTTCATAAATGAAATTATTGGTCAAAAGGAATATGAATTAATTGAAATGAACGATGTTGTTCAATTACATGATACAAAAAAAATTTTAGAATGCCAAAAAATGGGGACTCAACTTTATATTTCAGCAAAGTGGAATGATGCGGCAACGATTTTCTCAGCAGCCATTGAGGCGGGCTTTTCAGGAGATGAAATTCAAACACTTATTTCTGGAGAGAAGCGCCGTTATGTTTATTGCATGAAATGCTATCACCTGCAAGAGGTACAGCCAAAAGAGACGGAGACAATCTGTTACCATTGTCAAATCAGCTTAGAAATTGGCCCTTTCTTCTCCAGGGAGCGAAAAGGATATATTGGCTATCCTTACAACCCTGCTTTCGTAACCAATTAGCTAATCGAAAGGAGTGAGTTTTATGAAAGCATTCGGAAATATTGCGGTTTACGTAGATAAAATAGTGCAGGTAACAGATTTTGTAAAGCGCTTTCATCTAGTCCCCGTTCATCTTGAACTTTTACCCGCATTTACGGGTGGGGCCCATATTGCTACCTACCTAAAAACCGATGGCGAAGTGATTGAAAGAAATTATTCATTGGTTAGCCACCCCACTGACCGCACTCATTACGCCATTGCCATTCGTAAGGATGACAACTCAAGAGGGGGATCTGTGTATTGGCATGAAAAAGTCAAAGTGGGAGATCATTTAGAAATCAGTTGGCCCAAAAATCATTTCCCACTCGCCTTCAAATCAGCTAAACATCATGTGTTCTATGCAGCAGGCATTGGCATTACTCCCTTTTTGACCATGATGGAAGATTTAACGACTGAAGGAAAATCATTTGAATTGCATTATGGGGCAAGAACGAAAGAAGAATGTGCTTTCTTTGATGACTTGAATACAAAATATCCAGACAAATGCCATTTTTATTTTTCCAGAACTGCAACTCCTCATAAAATGACACCTGAATCAATGGCGGATCACAGGATTGGTACACATGTCTATTTCTGTGGACCCATCACAATGGTGAAGGAATTTAAGGCAGCCGCGGAAAGTTTTGGCTACCCAGACCATTCGATTCATTTTGAATTATTTGCTGCTGTTGATGAAGGCCCAAAAGATCCTTTTGTAGTTAAACTAGCGAACAGCAGCCAAACGGTTGAAGTGACCGAACAAGAAACATTATTAGAAGCGCTATTAAAAGCTGGCGTCCCTGCTCCCTATTCTTGTAAAGTTGGCGGTTGCGGAAGCTGTGAAGTCCAAGTAATCTCCGGGGAAATCGATCACCGGGATCACTTTTATAAAGATGAAGAAAGACAGACAAAGAGTGTTATTTTAACTTGTTGTTCTAGAGCTAAGGAATCGAAAAAAGAGCTCATTTTAAATCTGTAATACATGTATTGATTAAGAACTACCACTAAATTATTCAAAATACAAGGAGGCAAATTAAATGACGACAACTACTCAAGTACTAGAATTAAAGATGTATATCAATGGTGAATGGAAACGATCCAGTAATCAGGATACTAATAAGGTGATTAATCCAGCAAACGGTGAATTAATAGCTATCGCTCCTAGAGCCACTGTCGAAGAAACAGAAGAGGCTATTAAAGCAGCTAAAGAGACTTTCGAGAGTGGGGTTTGGTCTAAAATCAGTGCACAAGAACGTGCAGATTTTCTATTAAAAATCGCTGACAAAATAGATGAAAAACACGATGAGCTAGTCGAACTTGAAGTAAAAGATAATGGAAAAATAAAAGCTGAGGCTGATATTGATATCCATGATGCTGCCTCTTGTTTCCGCTATTATGCCGGTCTGATCAGAACACCGGATGGAGCAACTTATCACGTTGCAGATCCAATGCAAGCGATGGTCGTGCGTGAACCTGTGGGAGTTACGGGATTAATTGTTCCGTGGAATTTCCCATTTCTGATGAGTGTGTGGAAATTTGCCCCTGCTATGGCTGCCGGAAATACCATTGTCTATAAACCGGCTGAAGTAACACCAGTAACGGCCACTAAATTAGTAGAAATTATTGAAGAAGTCGGTGTTCCAAAAGGTGTAGTGAATTTGGTACTGGGTAAAGGTTCTGTGATTGGTGAAGTGATTGCACGAAGTCATAATGTAGATATGGTTTCCTTTACAGGAAGTACTGAGGTGGGAAAAAGCATTATGCGCAATGCTGCAGGCAATTTGAAAAAAATCTCCCTTGAACTAGGCGGCAAGTCACCTAACATTATATTTGCTGATGCTGATTTTGAAGCTGCAGTAGACCATGCATTACTAGGTATTTTCTACGGATCTGGTCAAGTATGTTCTGCCGGGAGCAGAATTATTGTAGAAGAAAGCATGTATGATCAATTTGTAAAAGAGTTTGTAAGACGTGCTAAAAATATTAAGGTGGGACCTGGATTAGAAGAAGGTTCCGAAATGGGTGCCATCGTAAGTGAAGCCCAACTTGATACCATTCTAGACTATATCGAAATAGGAAAAAAAGAAGGTGCTACACTAGCTTGTGGAGGTAACCGCCTGTTTGAAGATGGTTTAGATAAAGGATTCTTTATCGAACCAACCGTTTTCATAGATGTGACTCCAGAAATGCGGATTATAAAGGAAGAAATCTTCGGACCAGTTGCTGTTATTCAAAAATTCAAAGATGAAGAGGAAGCTGTAAAACTAGCAAATGATACGATTTACGGTCTAGCCGGCGGTGTATTTACTTCTGATGGAGCGAAAGCAATGCGAGTAATTAAAGAAGTCCGCGCAGGAATTACCTGGATTAACGCGTATGGTCCAACATACAACGAAGCACCATGGCATGGATATAAACAAAGCGGTATTGGATCCAGTCTTGGAACGTTTGGTTTAGATGAATTCCAAGAAGTGAAACAAATCAATATTAATCTTGCCGTAGGACCAACAGGCTGGTTTTCAGATAAAAAATAATTTAATAGATAGATTGTTTATCACTACTTTTGTAAATTTTATTTGAGAGTGGTTTGAACAAAACCACTCTTGACATAATTTTATCTCTTTTAAATAACTGAATATTTATATAATTTAGAATTTAGTTTATAATAGGACTTATTGAATTTATACTTTACTAAGGAGGCTCAAATATGAAAGAAAATGTAAAAAAACAAATAGGTGGAACTGCCTCAGTGCATCATGATGATGATGCTCATTTGGCATCGCTTGGGTATGAATCTGAATTTAAACGCGACATGAGCCCGTGGGCAAACTTTTCCCTTGGGTTCACCTATCTTTCTCCCGTAGTAGGTGTGTACACAGTATTTGCTTACGCACTTGCGCAAGCAGGTCCACCTATGTTTTGGAGTCTAGTGATTTGTGGCCTCGGACAATTATTAGTTGCACTTGTCTTTAGTGAAATTGTTGCACAATTCCCAGTTGCAGGAGGAGTTTATCCTTGGGCCCGGAGACTATGGGGACGTAAGTATGCGTGGATGACTGGCTGGGTTTATTTAATCGCTTTATTTGTTACGATTGCCAGTGTTGCTTATGGAGCTGGGCCTTTTCTGGCGCAAATATTAGGTTATGAAGCATCTGTAAGCTCCACGGTTCTTTGTGCATTAGCCCTATTAGTACTGGCAACAATCATCAATTTTCTTGGCACAAAGGCTTTGGCAGCTGCAGCAATCATTGGTTTCACTGCAGAAATTCTAGGTGCACTGGCAGTTGGTTTTTGGCTGCTAATTACACATAGGTATCACGGACTTGGAGTGCTCTTTGATTCTTTTGGCGCCGGTAGTGGCCAAAGTTACCTTTATGCCTTTGCTGCAGCTGGATTAATTGGAACCTTTCTATACTTTGGGTTCGAAGCTTGTGGTGATGTCGCAGAGGAAGTACCCAATCCAGGTGTTCTGATCCCGAAAGCAATGCGCCGGACCATTTACATCGGCGGTGCTGCCGCCATGTTTGTTTGCCTTGCTTTAGTACTCTCCATTGCTGATATTCCGGCAGTAATTGCTGGTAAAGACGTTGCACCGGTTGATACCATCCTAACAAATGCCTTTGGTGTGGTTGGTGCAAAAATTGTCTTGGGTGTTGTTTTGATTTCTTTCATTTCATGTGTAATAAGTTTACAAGCAGCAGCCAGCCGACTTGCGTATTCATATGGGCGTGATGACATGATTATTGGAAGCCGGCTATTAAAGAAGTTTTCGACTGCCCGTCACATTCCTCCATATTCGCTGATTCTTTCAGCTATCGTTCCAGCCGTCATTGTGCTTGGTTCAATTGTGTCCGAAGATGCGCTAACAAAGATCGTCAGTTTTGCGTCGTTTGGCATTTATATTGGATTCCAAATGGTAGTTCTTGCTGCACTTCGAGCTAGACTAAAAGGTTGGAAGCCAAGCGGCAAGTACCAATTGGGCAAGTGGGGACTGCCTGTCAATATCGGCGCACTTATCTACGGAATCATTGCTATTGTAAACATGTGCTGGCCAAGAACCCCGGACGCTCCTTGGTATGATAATTATATCGTTCTACTTTCAGGAGTGGTGGTTATTGTTGTTGGTCTAATATATATGATGATTCATCGCAGCTACGGGCACAGCGATATGCCGTATGATGATGCGATTCCGAAAAAGACAGTTTATAACAATTCTATGGGTCTTGATTTACAAACTGATTCAACGAAGCAGTAAATCTAGGTAATCCAAGATTCTCCTTTTGATTTGCTGTTTATATCCAATGCAAGCTACGAAGTATTTATGGTATAGAAAAATGGCCAAGTTTTTTTACCTGGCCATTTTTCCTTGCTACTATGACATAATTTCCAAGACACCACTAAGCTTTTTATAGTTTTCTGTTGATGCTTTATTAATTCTGTATATATTTTTCTATATCATTTTTCATTTTGAGTGGCACTATTGTCGGAGAATATCTTTTTATTACATTTCCTTCAGCATCTATCAAAAATTTGGTGAAATTCCATTTGATTTCCTTGCCTAAAATTGATTTTGTCTGATTCTTTAAGTATTTATAAAGTGGATGAGCATTATGGCCGTTCACATCAATCTTTTCAAACATCGTAAAGGTAACTCCATAATTAAGTTGGCAAAATTGCTCAATCTCTTCATTGCTACCTGAATCTTGGTTGGCAAACTGATTACAAGGGAAACCAAGTATTTCTAGCCCTTTGTCTTTATACTGTTGATATAATTCCTCCAATTCTTTAAATTGCGGAGTTAATCCACATTTACTCGCAGTGTTGACAACTAGTACTACTTTCCCCTCATATTGCTTCATGCTCACTTCTTCCCCATTGATTCTTTTTGCTGAAAAATCATAAAAATTCATAACCTATTCTCCTCTTTTCGATTTATTAAAATTTAATTTTATTCAATTGATTTATGCGAATGAAAAGTTAAATCCCAAATGGAATTTAACTTTGTTCACTTGTCATATTCAATAATTCGTCAAGGTACTTTTTTAACATCATTACCGTTTCACTATTGCCCTTAAATTGAGAAAAGAGCTTTTCCGGAACATCCAATATCTCCTCTTTAAGCAACCTTCCCTTTTCGGTAAGTTCTACTGTAACGATACGATCATCTTCTTTATTTCTATATTTTATCACTAACCCCATAGATTCCAACTTTTTCACCACAGGAGTAAGGGTCCCTGAATCTAAATGCAATCTTAATCCTAAATCTTTGAAGTTGATTTTCTCTTCTTCCCAAATGACTAGCATTGTTACATACTGCGTGTATGTTAAATGATGTGGCTCAAGGATGGGCTTATACAGTTTAATAACTTCCCTTGACATAGCATAAAGGGGAAAACATATTTGATTTTCTAATTTTATTGATTCATATTTATCCATTAGAACTGCCCCACAGTATAATTTTAAACAATTTAATTTTATTAAATCAATCTTATATTTAAACTATAATACAAATTTTTTTTCCAGTCAATAGAATTGAAATTGTTATGCGGCAGTCCTTTCAGCTTTATTCTCTTTGAAAGTAATTTTTTCAATCATACTTCCCAAAGTTAAACCGATAAATCCCGGAATTACCCAACCAAATCCCTTAGTTTGTAAAGGTATAATAGATAATATCCCCGAAATGGAACCATGCAAAAATGTCGAATTAATCATTTCCGTTAAGCTATATAACCCAACCAGGCTGATTGTCATGGCATAAACGGGCCGTTTATTGAAAGGTAACCGATCGTGGCTTAGGCCTAAAATCATTAAGGTAATGGAGATCGGATATACCAGTCCAAGGATCGGAATGGATACTTTTAAAATTTGCGCCAGACCAAGATTTGCAATAAAACCACTGATCAGGCATAGAAGGACTGCCCAATTCAGATATGATAACTTCGGAAAAATACTTGAAAAATATTGAGCACATGATGTTATTAACCCTATACAAACACTTAAGCAGGCTAATGAAAAAATTAATCCTAACACAATCGTCCCACTTGTTCCAAACAATTGCTGCATAATTGTACTTAAAACAATCGCTCCATTATCCACTTTTCCTGATACCTGAGCAGAAGCTCCAAGATAGGCAATAATGAAATAACAAATAGTTAAAAGCAGAGCACAAATAAGACCAAATACGGCTAAATATTTTATCTGTAAGGATTGATTGCTTATTTTTTTGCTCTTAAAAATATTGATAAATACAATACCGTAAATTAATGCACAAAGGCCATCCATTGTTTGATAGCCATCTAAAAATCCTTGTGAGATAGGATTTTCTTTATACGCTAAAGTTGCTGCTTTAAAGTCTGGTAAATCAGTAAACATGGCTTTAATAAAAACAATGATAATTAAAATCAATAAGGACGGTGTTAAGATTTTACCAAATCGGTCAATTAATTTTGATGGTGACTTCGCAAACCAAAAAACGATACTAAAAAATACTACTGTATAAATCAATAAACCAAATGGAGAACCCTGTATGGTCGTTGGTAAAAAAGGCTTTACTCCCATTTCATAAGCAAGGCTGCCTGCCCGCGGAATGGCAAGTCCCGGTCCAATTGATAGATAAATGGCCATTGGAAACAGGAAGGCAAAAGTAGGATTGACTCTTTTAACTAACGTATCGAACGTACCTGATTTTGCAATAGCGATAAACCCGAATACTGCCAAGCCGGCATCTGATATAATGAAACCTATAACCGCTTCCCATACATTTTTCCCAGCGGCTTGTCCCAAAAAGGCTGGGAAAATTAAATTTCCAGCACCGAATAACATCGAAAACAACATAAAGCCAATAAACATGATTTCTTTATTGGTCAATTTATTCAATCAATTCACCTCAAAATGTTATTTTAAAATATTCCTTATTCTATCAAATCTTGTCGATTTTTAGTATGTAATTTTTAAAATTCCTTATAGATTTCACTAAATTAGGAACAATCCCCTTTACATACTTATTTTTCTATTAATAATGTCTCTATTAAACTTGTCTGTTGAT
>NZ_JBALNY010000197.1:0-17619 GCF_036962145.1 Bacillus sp. JJ1764
ATTTTTGTCCTTGCATTTACAATCTTTATGCCCACATTTCTGACAATTTTGGTCCTTGCATTTACAATCTTTATGCCCACATTCTCGACATTTTTTATGATTGGATCTACAATCTTCATGTCGACCTTTTGAGTTGCTCTTTTCTCCTCTCAAATTTTCAACCCCTTTTATTGAACTTATGTATTATATGAGACAAGCAATAAATGAGAGTGGTTGAATTTCTTAATAAAAGAGCTTAATTTTTCAAAAAATGTACAGCCCTTTTTTTGATAGCGTGAAAACGCCCGATTCACCTAATGTCATCGGAAAGGGAATTATCCAGACGGAAAAGAAAGCTTCGGTCCTAAAAATTATTTAATTGAAACACGATTAATTAGGTGCATTAAATTACGCCCTCTTTTTCGTAACTGTAACGATGATCGTTAATATGTCTATCTTTGATTTTATCTCTCTAATGTTATAATTTAAGGGAAGCTTTTATTTTTCATATCCAACTATCCACAAGGATGTGAACATTTTCCGAACGCTTTTGATCCATTGTTTAAATCCCTTAATTTGAAGGATTTTTTATTTTCCGCTCATTATGGAACCCCTGTTAAATCTAAAGTTATTATCTTAGGCCACCCATCCTCATCAATTAAAAAACTTTCTTTCCACCAAAAAAACAACGACAACTACTCCCTAAGCTTTAGCCAGCTTTTTCAATATTCATTTTCTAAATAAGCAATTGCAGTTGGATTGATATTAAGTTCCCTACTTAATTGAAATTGAGACAACCCTTTTTCCTTATGAAGATATTCTAATAAGGGCTTAACCTCACTCCTTCCACTTTTCACCTAATTACTACTAATTCATGGTAATATAGTTTACATAGGAAAAAATCGTGCCCATTTAGTAGGGGACGAATTTGAAACCAATCTAACTATGGCTTCCACAATTAAATGCAAGTTGGGATATTTCATCTTTTAATAGAGATGTTGGACGAGCACAAAAAGGAATTGGCTTGGAGAAGATAGAATTTGGTTACTTCCAGGAATAAAGATCCTTACTAAGGTTGTCGCCTTTATTTAAATGTTAATAGGGGTAAAGAAAAATGTCCTAGCCTCTATTAAGTGTGCAAGGGCCAACCCCCAACTCTTATTCCCATTATTTTTTGATAATATCACGAAAAGAATCTATTCCTATTAACCCCAAAAAATGAAAAAAGTTTCCCAAAAGTTCACTGAACTAATGAGAAACCCCTTTATAAAGAGCTTTGCGCATATAGTGAATACCGAAGGTACATTGAATGCCTGCAATATCCGTTTTCTTAAAGATTTTGTCGACAGTCTGAGAATCCTTTTTTAGGTTGCTTTCATTGTAATTAGAATATGATATCTTTATAAATATTGTCAAAAATCCCTCTAGACTCTATTAATCCAACAGTTTTATCATTACCTATCTAATAGTTAGTTGAATACCATGTCCTTTGTCTTCAATTTCTAATAAAGAATTCTCTCCTATATCTCGAACTAATAAAAGTTTTTTACCGCTATTTTTGTTCTTTACTTTATAATCATACATAATAAATGGTCCTCTTCCATATTTAGGAGGTTTCAATCGATTATATCCCTTTTTATAACATCGATTGAATATTGAATTCCAGGAAGTTAAGAAAATGATGACAAAAATAGGGTAAGGTATAAAGGAACAATCTTTTATTTTTAAGACATCCTACATAATATACTTTGACTGTTTATTTCAACTTCTTCATTAACCTTTTTTACATAATGATATTCCCCATCTGAATTTTGTTCACGCGCTTTTACGTTATCGCTCAACATGACCAGTAGCCACTCTTTAATACGGTTCTTCAGGTGTCTTTTTAGAATTGGGAAAAGGATCTCAACTCGGTTTTCCATGTTTCGTGTCATCATATCAGCAGAAGATAAATATAGGTTCTCTTCGCCATTATGATGAAAATAGAAGATTCTCGAGTGTTCTAAAAACATCCCAACGATACTTCTTACTGAGATATTTTCACTTATGCCTTTTATACCTGGTCGTAAACAACAAGTTCCCCTTACGATTAATTCAATTTTAACCCCTGCAATGGATGCTTCATAAAGCTTCATGATAATCTGCTTATCAGTCAGTGAATTCATTTTTAAAATGATATGACCATTTCCATTTTCTTTATGAAAAACGATTTCCCGATTAATTAACTCAAGGAATGCACTTCTTATATTAAATGGAGACACAAAAAGATGATTATACTCCGGGATTTCCATATGGCCGCTTAAGTAATTAAAAAAGTTGGTGGCGTCGATACCAATAGAACGATTGGTGGTGATCAGCCCAATATCTGTATAAAGCTTGGCAGTGGCATCATTGTAATTCCCAGTACCCAGATGAACAAAACGTTCAATTTTCCCTTGTTTTCGCCGAACAATGAGAGTGATTTTACTATGGGTTTTTAAATGTGTCATCCCATAAATCACATGGCAGCCTGCTTGTTCTAGTTCTTTAGCCCACTGTACATTGTTTTCTTCGTCAAAACGGGCTTTCAACTCCACTAAAACGGTTACTTGTTTTCCGTTTTCTGCAGCTCTTTGCAGACTTTTAATAATGGGCGAATCCCCGCTTACCCGATAAAGAGTCTGTTTTATAGCGAGAACGTCTGGATCATCGGCAGCCTGGGAAATAAATTGGACAACTGGCTCGAATGATTCGTATGGATGGTGTAGTAAAATATCTTCCTTAAGGGCTTTGGTAAAAATATTTTCTCCCCTTTTTAAATCCTGTGGGGGCTGTGGTATATGTAATTGCTGCACTAAATGTTCATGTGTACATTGAATCGTTTTGCAAAAAGAGAAAAGAAAGGTCAAATCAAGCGGAGATTGAACAAAATATACGTCATTACGATGGATTTCCAGTTCCTCTGTCAAATAGTTAATCACTTGCTCATCATAGCAAGATGATTGGACCTCTAGTCTTACACTTGCACCCCATTTTCGTCTTTTGAGCTCTTCTTCGATCTCATGTAATAAGTCATCAGCACCATCTTCATGGATGGATAAGTCAGCATTTCGTGTGATTCGGAACGGAGTAACTGATTTAATATATTGTCCCTTGAATAGTTTATGAATAAAATGAGTAATCACTTCTTCTAACAGGACAAAAACTCTTTCTTGACCATCTGTCGGCAGTTCAACATAGCGGTCGATAACTGCAGGAACTTGTACAATCGCCAATTTTCCATTAAAAGGTAACTGCAATACTTTTTCTTCCCTATTATGCTCCATAATAATGGCCAAATTTAATGATTTATTCAAAACACATGGAAAAGGACGGCAAGCATCAATTGCCATAGGAGTTAAAACAGGGAACAGTTGCTCATCGAAGTACATTTCTAAAAAAGATAGATCAGCAGAATTGAGTTGAGAAACTTGAACAACTTTAACGCCTTCTTTTTCTAATAATGGGGTTAAAATATGTAAATAAGTGTGAGCTTGCTTTTCAACAAGCTTGCGCGTAATAGCGGAAATGGCGGCAACCTGCTCCTTCGGGGTTAAACCAGCTTTATTTTCACGCCTGTTATATCCAGTCTTTATCTGGTCTAATAAACCTGCTACCCGTACCATAAAAAATTCATCTAAATTAGAGCTGAAAATGGCCAAAAATTTATATCGTTCTAGTAATGGATTACATGGATCAATTGCTTCCTCTAAGACTCTCTGATTAAAAGACAGCCAGCTTAATTCCCGATTATTGTAATAGGATGGTGAAGCCAAGTTCCCTTTTCTGTCTTTATTCATTATAGCCACGAATAATACAACCCCTTTATTGCCAAAACAAATAATTAATATTTCAATTAATTATAAAGATACCATTAAATTGTAAATTATATGTAAATTTGCCGTTAAATTATGGTAAAAAAATATAGACCCTCAATGGAAGCTAGCGAAAACAATTAAATTTTATCTATTTAGGATTTTTTTCTTATAGGAGTAAAATTTTTTACGCTTATGGATGGGGTAAAATTTGTACTGGTGAATGGAAGGAAAGTTCAGGGAACAAGATGAGCCATTGGTGACCGACATCACTTAAAAGGTGGATAATAGGTCACCAATTATGTTTATTAGCTAAATACGTTTTTATGATTCTATCATTTGAAAGTGGGGAATCAGTGTGATTTTCAAAAGTTTTTCGATATGTTTCTTTTGTTTTTCCAGTTGATATTTTTCAGGTGCATAGTTATTTTGAGTTTGTATGTTCATTACCCAAGAGTTTCCTTGTGATGTAATGTTTATATCACGAACAATATTTCGCCCTGTGCTGTTTAAACTCCTGGATACCTTTAAAATAGCACCTAATAAACAGATCTTCTTTCGTTCCTCTTTTGTGTACCAATCCTTAAAAGGTTCAATATGCTGGCGAAAAGCCCCTCTACTTTTAAACGAGGCAACAAGGGCTAATTTGATACGCTCCCGATGGGATAAGCCAACAATCGGCCGATTAGCGATCAAGTGAAAAACATAAGGTCCGGATTCTTCGTATAAATATTTTCCTAAATGAAAGATACTGGCACCTTGTTTAAGTAGATCTCGGTCGTGATCAGAAAAAACAATTCCAATTCCATTAATACCTTTCACCTGTTCAAAAAACATTGTTGCAAGATGAATGAACTGTTTACTTTTAATCGGATCTATATAATAATCATGCATTAATTCGTGGATTTCAGAATCTATAAGTCCCGTTATTTCTTGTTGGTTCCGATTCAATCTTTGATACAGTACACCTTCACGTAAACCTTTATTGCTTACTATAAACTGAGTTGCCTTTGAAACATGACACAAAACCTCAAAAAACTCTATTGCCGGTAAAATAATATCGGCACGATCTTTCGAAATTCCTTCAACATCTTGAATTCCTAATAATGATAAGGGTGTAAGTAATTCTTTAACATCATGAATATCTGACAGTTTCATTTCGTAATGGTGAATATCTGCAAGCGGGTACTGAATTATGCTTTGATGAAGTTTTGCAACATTTCGTGCACTCCCCCCCATGGCAATAATCGGAACATGTTTATTGAAAACCCATGTTAATTTTTCAATTTGCGCAAGTACATAATTTCGTATTTTCTGTAGCTCTTCGATTGTTGGAATATCGTCTTTCACAAACTGTAGCTTCAACGATAACGCACCAAAAGGCAGGCTAACATAGTGAACCAGTTTCTTATTGCGGAAGTACGTAAGCTCTGTACTTCCTCCTCCCATATCAATTGTTATTGCTTCATGGATATTGATGGAATTGGAAACAGCTAAGTACCCAAGATAAGCCTCCTCATAATCAGTTAATACGGTAATGGTGAAGCCCGTCCTTTCTTGAATGATTTGCACGATGTCTTTTTTATTACTCGCCTGTCTCACCGTGGCAGTTGCCACACAAAATATCTCTGATACTCCATAAAGATCGAGCATCATTTTAAAATTTTGAAGGGTTTCAATCAATAAGGAGATCCCTTCATCTTTTAAAAAAAGTTTGTCATCCAAATACATACGTAAACGGGATGACACTTTTATATTTTCTATTTCTTTCAATTGTCTGCCATTGATTAACTTTTCATAAATAACAAGTCTTATTGTATTAGAACCTATATCAATAATAGCTACTCTTTCTTTCAATTTAGTTATCACTCCTTTTGTTGGAATATTATGTCTTTTTTATTTTATCCTATACCTTCATTCGGCATACTTCAAGGTCGGGCATGTTAAATTTTTATTAAGGAAATATAAAAAAGCAGAAGCGCAATTTCTGATTTATAAGAACATTTTAAACAATTACCATATTTCAATTTGTCCAATATTGCAAATGATGGTATATTTTGTATGAGACCATTTGTCGAAAAAAAAGGTTGGATAAGATGAAAACATTGTATGAAAATGCTGTTAAACTATCTGGATTGAACTATTTTAACAACAGAGAAATCAGCTGGCTTGATTTTAACGGACGTGTATTGGAAGAGGCACTTGATGAACGTAACCCTTTATTGGAACGTTTAAAATATTTATCAATCTTCAGCTCCAATCTTGATGAATTTTTTATGGTACGTGTAGCAAGGCTTAAAAATCAGGCTAAAGCTGGAAAGAATCGATCAGAAAAGAAGGGTGGACTGTCTTCTAGCCAGCAATTAAAGGTAATCGGGGAAAAAGTTCATAGTTTAGTACATCTTCAGTATGATACCTATAACAAAATACTGATCCCGAATCTTTTTGAGGAAAAGATTGAAATTCTCAAAATAAGGGATTTAAACCCTGAACAGATAAAGGATTTAGAAAATTATTTTGATGAGCAAATCTTTCCTGTCTTAACTCCGATGGCGGTTGATGCGTATCATCGTTTTCCAATGTTGTTGAATAAGAGCATCAATCTTGCTGTTGCCCTAAACCACAAAACGGTTAATGAAGAAACATATTCAAAAGTAGCCCTTGTGGAGGTTCCCTCTTTTTTAGAGCGGTTTATCCCGGTAAACTCAGCTTCAGAAAGAATGAAATTCATTCTTCTAGAGGACTTAATTAGCTATTTTATCTCTAAATTATTTATTGGATATGAGATCGTTTCCGTAACTGCTTTTCGTATTACAAGAAATGCTGATTTAACATTAGACGAAGAGGAAGCGCAAGATTTACTTAAAGATATGGAAAAAGAGTTAAAAAAACGGAAATGGGGAATGGCTGTAAGGCTTGAAATCCAGCATACCGGTTTCCCCTCTCATTTTCTGCATTATTTAATGGACAAGTTAGAAATCGGCAAAAATGATGTGTATGAAATTGACGGGCCACTGGATTTAACGATGTTTCTCAAATTGTATAGTAAGTTAGAACATCACTTTGATCACTTGGTATATGATCATCTCATTCCACATACTCCTCAAGATTTACTTTCAGGAAATAATATATTTGAGAAAATCTCAGAAAGAGATATTTTACTTCATCATCCCTACGATTCTTTTGAACCTGTTATTGAATTCATTTCAAAGGCATCCGTAGATCCTGATGTTTTAGCAATAAAACAAACTCTTTATCGGGTAAGCGGCCATTCCCCTATTATTGAGGCATTAAAAAGGGCTGCTGAAAATGGCAAGCAGGTAACCGTATTAGTTGAACTCAAAGCCCGTTTTGATGAACAAAAAAATGTGCAATGGTCCAAGGAACTTGAAGATGCCGGATGCCATGTGATTTATGGGATGAGCCACTTAAAAACACATAGTAAAATTACACTTATTGTAAGGAAGAAGAAAAATCGAATTGAACGGTTTGTCCATCTTGGCACAGGTAACTATAATGATCAAACGGCCAAGTTGTACACGGATTTTAGTTTATTTACATCAAAAAGAAAATTTGGCATCGATGCCACTAATTTCTTTAATTATTTAAGCGGTTATACAGATAAGCCCATGTATAATCATTTATCTGTAGCACCCTTTGATATCCGAAAAGACTTTATTGAATTAATTAATGAAGAAATAACTTTCCAAAAAAGATATGGAAATGGTTATATCATTGCAAAAATGAATTCCTTGTCAGACAAGAAAATAATCATGAAATTATATGAGGCATCCATCGCAGGTGTCAAAATTGATTTGATTGTTCGCGGTATATGCTGTGTACGTCCTGGTATCAAAGGAGTAAGTGAAAATATTCGTGTTAGAAGCATAGTGGGCAAATTTTTAGAACATAGTCGCATTTATTATTTCCGTCATAATGGGGAGGAAAAAACCTTTCTCTCTTCTGCCGATATGATGACACGAAACCTAGATAAAAGGGTAGAAATTTTATTCCCTATTTTTGATGGGAATATTAAGCTTCAATTGAATCATATCTTAAGAACACTACTAGCTGATAATGTGAAAGCGAGAGAGCAGGATCATGAAGGTCATTATCATTATGTAAAAAGAAGCATGGATGAGCCTGAAATTGACAGTCAATTAGTATTGAGTAAGGCACATAATGAATCTTATTTGAGCATTGGTAACAACATTCTTTACTAAACTTTTTTAAATACATAAAGAATCCCGTATTTTAAGAGAGTATAAGATATTTATGGATAATTTCTTAGTTTATATGAAAGACCTCATAGTTATTTACATAAATTACTTTTTTTATGGAGGGTTAAAGAATGGAAAATACCGAGAGAAATTGCTGTATCTGCGGCAATAATGCTACATTGTTCCAAATCCAAGAAAAGTGGATCTGTGATCAGTGTCTAAGCATTGGTAATGAGAATCTAAAATATTTATGGACAAACTCAATTGAAAAACTATTGAACGATTACACCGACTCTTGTTTAGGCTGTCTTTCTTCTGATGATCCTGAAAACATCTATAAGGCAAGGATTCTAGGTAAAAAAATTCAATCAGTGTTTTTATTTTTAGGCTTGCCAAAAGATCACACACTCTTACTTCCAATCAGAAAAGTTCACCTAGACTTAAAGATAATTAAAAAATCCGATGTCCTTCTTGATGAAATTGCGAAACAAAATGAAGAAAATAAAGTTAATGCTGAGATGGTTAAACTGCTTACAAAAAAACAAAAAGAAGCAAACGAACGCTTAATGAACCGTATTCCAAAATTAATCAATGATTCTTATATTACTCAGCTAAAAACTTTCGTAAATGAAGAGTTAGACTATTATAATTTGTCTATCTTACAAGATAAACAATTGAATAAGTATGAGGAACGTTTTACAGAACTTCTTAAGGAATATGGCCAATCTGTTGATGATAAAGGAAAATCATCTTTACAGACCATAAAAATCCTTCATAAAATCCGGAAAAGAGCAATAACATTAAGTAATATCTATAGTTATTTAAATGATATTTTCAGCAATAGGTATGTGGAGAAAGAAAAGTATTATAAAAATATCCAGCACCAACTTGCAAAAGTCCATATCACGAAGGATTGGATGGATCAATTAAAAACATACGAGAATAAGATACATGCCCCTAAAAAAGAGAAAAAGGCCGTTAAGAATCAACTAAAAGAAACAATAAAAATTCTTGTTGAAACTGTTGAATTACTGCCTGGATCTGTTAAAGAAGATTAACTTCAAAGTAAAAGAAAACTAGAAGGAAATGCATCCTACATTTTTTACAGAAGAAAATGAAGTTTTAATGTAGACACACTTTTAATAAGAATTCATTTCAAAGTTTACCCTGGTTTAAGAACCTGCAAGTACCTATTATAGCTATTGGAGGCAGTGCCCGAAATATACCTGAAATTGACCAAAATTTAAAAGAAAAACGCTTATCAGGAATTCCCTTAAAAGGGTCTGAACATTAGGTTCAGGCCCTTATTTCATGATGAATATAAGTAAAGTCTTTAGGACTAACAAACATTATTTATTTTTCTTTGAACCAATCATTCCGTAATCCTTTATCGTTATCGATACCTCATAGGTGATGGGGATCTCACTAAATTTTTCATCCCAATTGTCCTTCATGTGTTTCCAAACATTTGGATATTGTATTCGCAATTGATTGCCAAATCCCCCAACATCTACTCTATATTCCTTTTGCATTTTTTTTGTGGTATTTTCTACTAAGCGCTTCACTTCTTTCTCAGTCGCATTTTCTATATATTTAACAGTTTTATTCTTAAAATCAGGTTTAAAGTGAGGATTCCAATATTCAGCGATTCTTCCCTCTGACTCAATTTTTACATGAAAGGAAATTTTATGACCGATCACATGGGGCGTAATTTTGCTTTTTATTGACTGAATCTGATAATATGTGGGTTTATCCGACTTATTTTGGAATGCTTTTACCGCTCCGCTTTTACCTTCTCCGGTTATCCAATTTATGCCTTCAATCTCTTCCTTATTAAGAGTCCCAATCATCTTATTTGTTTTTCCTTTTATTACGGCTGCTCCATTAAAATCAATTTCTCCCTTTTTTACATCAACCAGCTGTAACAGGAAGCTGGTCTGCGAGTTCGATTTTCCCCAAATCTTTATTAAAGAGACGTGCCTTAATGCTCTTGGTGTAAGTTCCTGTTCAGCAATTTCTACCAAGCGCATGGCAGGAATTACGCCTACTTCCTTAGATTCGAGAGTTCGTGCAGCTTCTCCTTTGGAAATAAAGATTAAGGTACTTCCTCTAATATCGATATCCCGAAAAAACAAATCTGTAATTTCTCTAATTGGTTCTTCACGAGCAAGTTCTTGTCCAATAATCACTGCTTTTTGATGTGCTCCTGAAATAGGACCTTCTCTCCGTAAGGTCGTTTCCCAACCGGCTGGTTCAAGTGAAAACTCTGTCGCAGTGATATTCGTATAAGGTTTTTGTTGTGGTGATTTGCTATTTGAATTACCGATTGCGTTAGGTATTACATATTGAAGCGTTGATCGTAATTTTCCATCATTCGCCTTATCTACAGCTGTGCCAACAACCATATTTAAATCTTCAAGGGGCTTACTGCTCCAGCAGCCTGACAGCAGAGAAAGTAAAAATATCGAGACAAAAGAGGTTCCTAGTATTGTTTTACATTTTTTCATAATTTCTTTCCTTCAGCTTTGAGATAATGAAAAGAACCAACGGCATAATAAAAAATAAACTAAAGGCGAACTTACCCAGAATATCTGCCATTATAAATACTTCATTTATATTTTTAGGAATCATAGAAACTACATAAATGAGAGGTATTAACCCATAAATAAATGCTTGGGTGGTTATCGAAAAAAGCTGATTTAATCCTAAATTAGCGACAAATAAAGCAATTACATACGTAGTGAATATTTGCATAAGCCAAATGACAAGAAGGAGGGAATCAAACCGTTCAAATAACAGGCCTTTGATTTCAAAGCTTCGAATAAATGTCAGTACAGGCCATGTTTGTGACAGCACTGCGTCTACTGAAATGGAACCTATTACGATTACTTCAGTAATAGTATAAAAGATAAAGGGTATTCCAACCCCCAGTAATGGGATTTTTGTTACCTTGTTTTTCTCTTTCATAAACATAAAAATAAAGAGGAGAATTTCAAAGCCAGCAAAGGATAAAGAGGATGTTTTTAACCCCTTCATGATTGGCATAACCCCTGATCCTAATACTGGACGTAAATTATCTACTTCAAATAATTCAATGCCTAAAAACATGACCAAAATGAAAAAAAGAACCGTAATTGGAAAAACGATTTCTAATAACCGGGCAATGGCATTTACCCCGCCCTGAACTAAGTATAGACCAATCCACAAAAATGGCATCATAATAGCCCATATTGGTGTTCCCTGAAGTAAGAATAATCGTGTATTTTCAGCCATAGTTCGAACCTCATATGCGGATAACGCAATATAATAGCAGATCACTGTTAAACTTAGCAGCGAACCTATCCATTTCCCAAGGAGTTTTTGATTAAATTGATAGAAAGTTTCGTTCGGGTATCTTTGGCATAGTTTTAATATTAACACTGCTACAAGTGTAATAATTAATCCACTTATAATTATGGCAATCCAAGAATCGGGAGTTTTGATTTTCTCTGTCGTAGTCCTGGGTAACGTTAAAATCCCTGCACCGAAAATAAAATTTATGATAAACATGACTGCTTGATTAGAAGTTATTCGATCTAAAGGACTGGAAGTCATCATTAGTCATCTCCTTTCGAACCGCTACTCTTTTCTTACTGAATCTTTTGGATATAACAGTTTAGGACGGCGTTTCATTAGGAATAGAGGGAGCCTTATCATGAAGTCCTTCCAATCAGTCAATCGAAATGATGCAGCAGGGCTCACATATGGAATGCCAAAACTTTTAAGCCTGACCAAATGGGTGCACAGCACCAAGAAAAACAGAACGACTCCATATAATCCAAACACACTAGCAAAAAACATTGAGGCAAAGCGAAGAATTCTTAGTGCAATCCCTATATTATATTGCGGTAATGTGAATGAAGATATGGCTGTGACAGCCACTACGATGACCATGATTGGGCTAACTATTCCTGCTTGCACTGCAGCTTCTCCAACGACTAACCCTCCTACGATACCTATTGATTGTCCAATAGGTTTTGGTAACCGGAGTCCCGCTTCTCTTAATACTTCTATAGATACTTCCATTATGAGTGCCTCAATTAGCGGAGGAAAAGGAACCCCCTCCCTGTTGGCTGCAATGGAAAAAATAAGCTTGGTTGGGATTAATCCCGGATGAAAAGAGGTAAATGCAATATATAAAGAAGGACCAAATAAAGCAATAAAGGCTGAAAAATAACGTAATAAACGAATTAATGTCGCTGCCATCCATCTTTCGTAATAGTCCTCAGGTGACTGCAACATCATATGGAAGGTAACAGGAACAATTAAGGCAAAAGGTGAACCGTCCAACAGTAAAGCGACCCTTCCTTCCATCAATGCAGCCATAACACGATCAGGTCGTTCTGTACTTTGCACTTGCGGGAATGGACT
Organism: Bacillus sp. JJ1764; assembly: GCF_036962145.1. Taxonomy (NCBI): domain Bacteria; kingdom Bacillati; phylum Bacillota; class Bacilli; order Caryophanales; family Bacillaceae; genus Bacillus; species Bacillus sp. JJ1764. Next base: position 12,443 of record NZ_JBALNY010000197.1, read on the forward strand.
TATAAAATTATCTTCAATTAATTGTTCAATATAACTAGAATCATGTATATCATCCATTTTAATTTTATTAATCCGTTGCTTAACCTCTTCTAATAAATGAGGGTCCACCAGATCCTTCATGTAGATAATGACTAGTTCCTTTTTTGATCGTTCCCCTACCTGAGAGCTAACTATGGTTAGGTTTTGATCTTTGCCATGGCGCCGCAGAAGAGCTGTATTATCCTTTAAATTTTCTATAAAACCTACCCTGGGTCCGCGTACCAATGACTCAGTAGGCGGCTCATCAATATTTCTTGTTTTGGACTTAGTAGCTTCAACCAGGAAAACTTCTTCAATACCATCGACTAAAATCGCAATTGATCCAAACATTACTCCGGAGGTAATATCGTTAAGAGTACGAACTTCCATTAAGCCGCATACAGAAAGGGCTTGGTTTTTAATATACTCTTTTAAGAATGAGTTTTTTAATGGATGGTCGGTTTCTTTTGATGATACTGACATGAAATCAATCAAAATATGATTATTAATTACATCCTCATTCGCAAGCCCTTCTATAAATATAATGGCAGTACGAATACCCGTTGTTCCCATTTGAAACTCACGAAATTTCACATCTGCATTATGGCCTATCTCTTTGCGAATTAGATTCAAATCTGCCGTAAGATTGCCGGTAATTTCATCTTTAGATTGAAAAGGCTGTTCATCCTGTTTTGCTTTATTGGAAGATTCCTCAGTCTTCATCTGGTTTTTATCTAGCTTCCACCATTTCACTAATCATCACTCTTCCTCTAATGATCGAACCCATATATAAAAATTTAATAAATCCAAGTGGAACTATAGATCTAACTAATGCTTATACGAAAATGATATAGCCTGGTATTAGAAAAAAATTTTCTTGAACATAAAAACCTCTCCTATAAATGTTCAGAAAGATTTCTCTATAACGTCTAAAATCCATTGATTGTATTATTTACTTTAAATGTTAATATTAACCGATTATTGGTTTAGTAAATTGTCCTTCTGTTTTCGTATAATTTTTCTTGCTAAGCAAAAAAATTTTAACAACAAAAAAAACCACTCCCTAATTTATAGAAAGTGGTTTTTGTTATTGATATCAATTATTTACATAAATATTTCTCAAAATGGGGCAGAAAATGGCTATAACTAATTGTCTTGAAGCCCTATTACAATCCATTCATCTACAATATCCCAGAAATTCACATTATATTCAGGCTTATCATTGGTGAACCACAATGTCGCTACATCACCTATACAGTTGTTTAAATCGATAGCAACATATCCTCCCATGCCATTTTCAAAAAAACCATATGTTGCAGCCATATTAATTCCTACTGGTTCATCTAATTCTTCAAGTATTCCCCATTCATGATCCTCAAAATGAGTAATGCTTTCCATTGGTACAAGTCCCATAGCTTTACTTGGCAGATAATAAAACCCATTGTGTAACTTTTTATAGAACTTCTTAATAGATTCTGGAATATTTGACCAATCTTGGTGCATTTCTGAAAAATACATAAAATTGATTGGTATACCACCTTCATAATAAAGAATTTCGTCATTTTCACTCTTTACGCTGTAAAGTACTGCATATTGTCCATGATCCATAATTAATTCAAATTCAAATAAATTCTCTTTCAAGTATGATATGGTATTACTCAACTCTTTTTCACACACACTATTCCATAAAGCTATCAATTTATCCTTCTTTCTAGTTTTATCCGTTTCTTTAAATATCTCTATCCATTCTTCAGGCATCTTTTCCTTTTCAATATTGAGTAGGTCTCTGTTAGATACAAACTCTATACTTTTTCTATATTGTTTTAAAAAAGATAATTTATCCAGTCGTAAGCACTCCTCTTTATTTATCCAATTACATTCATCTACCATCTTTCTAATCTCAATTTCTAGTTCTTTTTCTTTTACTATCATTTTTTCCATAAATACAGGATTTACGGGAATATTTACTTTTTTGTAGATGTACCAATCCGCAAATGATTTTGAACCTTTAGATGTTTTTGCTGGTTTACTAAGATTTATAAAATTCTCCAAAAAATTAGCAATTTCCTTCTGTTGTTTGTAAGTTAATGTTTCAAAACCTTTCAATTTTCTATAGAGAAATGATATCAATTATTTTTCCAGCAAAGGCAAAATCCTCAGTTCCAATAATGTCATCAATATTTTTGTTAACTTCTCTTTGTATTTTTAGAAACTGGTGATGCGTTTCTTAATTTTGCATATGTCTCAGCGGAAATTTTTCTTTCCGATATCTTGCACCTTGGGTAATGTTTTTATCCATATTTATGTTGTAATCTTAAAAGCTATCAATAAAAAAGTCATCCATTTATAACCTTATTAACTACTTCTTCTACCTATTGTTTATCACCACGAGCTTGCACAATCTCGTTAGTTTATTGTCAATGCCATGTCATAGGTCCCTCTACCCTGTAAAATGTCATCTAGCCCGTTTATCTTACATTTCATTCTATCCAAGTATTAAAGCATAATGCTTTGATGGTACAACCATAATGAGCTCTCGATTCTTAAACCAATCATTTTCAAATTATCTCACACAAATATCAGCTGATTTAATATAAATTAAAGTAAAAAAACCTTGAGAGGCATTTAGCCAATCAAGGTTTGAAATTCTTTTAAATTTAAGGCACATACACAATAATTTCACCAATAGGGTATGTCCCCTTCCACCCACAAGGCCAACCTCCTTGCTTATAAACTTCAAAGATTTTTCCATAAAAATTATCTGTTTTCCCATTAACTAATCGATTTAATGCACACATCGTGAGGTCTCCCTCAACTTCCTCATTAATATCAATATAATCAAAAGGGAGAAAGTCATTCGAGTAATTGTCATGGTCACTAAAAAAATAATATAAATCATCTTGCTGAGTTACTAAGTCCAAATCATATACCTTTTCAACAATACTTTCTGCTTCCTGTGATTTAACATATTCCCATACAGTATCAACTTCACTTGGGTCCTGAGACCAGGCAAGGTTTTGGGCTTCATTGAAATCATTTATTACCTCTAAGTTATTTATATGAAAGTTATTCTTATTAAACATCTTATTATTACGAATAAAATCCATTACTTCTTCTACTAATTGAGTGTTTTCACCAAATTTCATTTAGATAACCACCTTTCCCATAACTCTTCTGTTGCTCCACCGCCTCTGTTCCAAACAGGTTCAGTTTCCATAGTGCTAAAACAATACTCCATGATGGTACTACCTTCATGAGCTATGAATTTCAGTAAAGCAATATCCAATATCGTCCAAAGTTAAGATTTCTAAAAAAAAACAAAAACACCTGATTCCTAATAAGGCAATCAAGTGCTTTAAGTTCACCTGTTTTTAAGTAGCATAAATTTGTAAGTTTTGTAGTACAAGTATGACGCCTTTTACATGTCGCGACAAGTGTTACGGTAATACTTACGAGTTTGTACGAGTTCGTTAGTTTAATATACATTCCATGTATTTATATTCATCGCCATGTAAAATGTCATCTCGCCTAAACTCGTACTTCCTTTTCTATTCTATCATTGCACGTAATACTCTATGATGGTACAACCATCATGAAGTATATACTTTTTAACAGCCTATTATTTTTCTGTACACTTCATAACATGTTTTAAATTAATTACAGCAATACTTTGTCACTCCTGTATGCAAATGCTATTCTACAAATTGATGCTACAACTTTCATAAGTTATTAATTCAATTTAGATATATCTATTACTGTAAATTTTTTAAAGGTTATTACTCTTTACTTCCTCAAACCACTCATCTGCAATATGGCTAGCTGTTTTAACATCATCATTCGTATATACTAAATCATACTTATACTCAGCTTTAAAATTCCCACTCTTAACATCATATATTAACTTCATTTCCGTTGGCATGTCTCTTTCATATTCTTTGCACAATGCTTCTATTTTTTCAATATCTTCACATATTATACGCAATACCATCGACTGTCGTTTTGGAGCCACATCATATCTTTCATCTCCATCCTCCAATGCATCATTTACTTTATGACGCTCTACATACTTATTGTTAATGCAATAAAAGAAACCTCCCGAAATCATTCCTGCTTCGCGTGAAGCATAAACATACACTTTATCTGCTCTATCTTCAACGTACTCCATACATATAGATATCATATCTGCTTGTAACTCACTAAATCTATCTTCAAATTCTTTCATCCTACTTTTCACTCCTTAAATTAATTTTTAATAACTTGGAATTCCGACTTACCATCAATAGCGTAATTAACTATAAACTTCTCTGGTCGCATATTATTTCCATCATAAACTATTTCAACATCAACTGTTACTTCTTTAGGAGGTGTTTCTTTCAAAGCTGCAGCCCATGTATCTTCAATCTTCTTATATTCCTTCAAATTAACATCAGATAATTGTGAAACTAAATTATCAATTTTAGGTGATCATCCAAATCTATCACCCGCCAAATGGCCTGCATGGTCCTGCCCCTTTACTTTTCCTGGTATATTCTTACTGTGTGACAATCTATCTGTTCTAGTTGTTAATTGTAAATTTTCCGTTTCAAATTTCACAAGCCTACCAGCACCATCAGTTTCATAAAAGTAATCATATTCGCCTGTTTGATATCTAATATTAGGCTTTAATCTATTTTTTCTTCCGTTTGTATACTGTTCTCCTCTTCCCACTAATGTTTTAACATCACTTTCTCCAGCCAAACGATTACCCGTACCCTTAGAACCCTCAAAATTGATCCCATCAATCTTACGAATCAGATCCCTTATCGAGTTCTCAACCCCATGGCTGTTTTCAACAGGCATATACACCTTTTCACCTGTTGACGTAACCCCAAGTCTATTGGGTGAAGGGATTGTGTTTTTAACACCAGTGATGAGGGTGTCGGCTAGCTTTCCTGCCTCTATTATATCCGTTGCCAGCTTATTTTTCTCAACTTGAGCCACATCTTTTATTGCGGCAGAGGCGCTTTTCAAACGTGACACTGAGTGCTGGCCAGCGGTTTTAATCATGTTGTCTATATGATTGACACCCTGGCGGAAACCGGCATTTACACCCGTCTTTAAGCCTAACTGACTGGTGGTTTCACCCACACGGCCGAGCCGCACCGTGCTGCTGAATTTCG
>NZ_JBALNY010000198.1:0-2611 GCF_036962145.1 Bacillus sp. JJ1764
ATGGTAATCGATAAATGACGATTGATCCCTTTTTAGAAGCCAAATAATCAAAGGTCCCACTACAGGTGCAAAGAAACTAACCACATAAAGGACAGCGGCCAACATTTTTTCATCATTACTAACCATTTCAGACCCTCCTAGCATTTCCTTCTTCTCATTATTTACGTATGATCCTTTCAAAGGTTCCATCATTTCCTTAAAATTTACTTATATAAAATTAGGTTCTGTGAAACTTGTTTGTTGATGATTTCCGCTCCAATCAACAGGGTTTAAAATTAACAGTATTCTTTAACATAGCCTAAAATTAAAACAAAAACTTTTTTTCCAATAACGATCCCTTGTTATAATGGATAAAATAGAATTAACACGTTTAGAAAGGTAGTATTATGAAAAAGTTACTGTTAAAAAATGCAACGATTTATCCGATTACAACTCCACAAATTAAAAATGGTGATGTATTCATTGAGGACGGAATCATTACACAGGTGGCACCAAACATTATTCCAAAATCAACTGAAATACAGATTATGGATTGCAAAGGGGATTACCTTTTTCCGGGATTTATTGATGTTCATACCCATTTGGGCTTATATGATGAAGGGACTGGTTGGGCAGGAAACGATGCCAATGAAACGGCGGAGGCAATGACACCGCATATTCGGGCTATTGATGGAGTTTATCCGTTGGACCCCGCATTTACAGATGCCCTCAAAAGCGGGGTCACGACGGCACATGTGATGCCTGGGAGCGCCAATATCATCGGTGGAACCACTTCGGTAATCAAGACGGCAGGGAAAAATATTAATAAAATGATTTTCCAGGATATATCCGGTTTGAAGATTGCTTTAGGCGAAAATCCAAAACGAGTGCATAGTCATGGCAAAAGTGATTCTATTACACGAATGGGAATTATGGGGATGTTAAGAGAGGCCTTCTATTCAGCCATCCATGCCGAAAATACCGATGACCTCAGAATCAAGCCGCTTGTCATGGCTCTTAAAAGGGAGATTCCGGTAAGAATCCATGCCCATCGAGCAGACGATATCATAACAGCACTTAGGCTTGCTGAAGAATTTAACTTGGATTTACGGATTGAGCATTGCACCGAAGGCCATTTAATTGCTAATGAGTTGCCTAATACTGGTTTAAAAGTATCTGTAGGACCAACCTTAACAAGAAGATCTAAGGTTGAATTGAAAAATAAAACGTGGAAGACCTATCAGGAATTAACGAAGCAAGGGATAGAGGTTTCGATTACCACAGATCATCCCTATACACCGATTCAATATTTGAATATTTGTGCCAGCCTCGCCATGAGAGAAGGACTCTCGGAACAAAAAGCACTTGAAGGTATCACCATTCTCCCTGCCAGAAATTTAAAAATTGATGCCGCGGTTGGGAGCATTGAACCCGGAAAACATGCAGATTTGGTTTTGTGGAACCATCATCCGTTCCATTATTTAGCCAAACCAAAATGGACCATGATCGCTGGAGAAATAGTGTATTCAGATATGTAGAATATTGTTGAAATGAGAGGAAAATTTTTAACAAAAATGAAACAAAAAAACTATTTCTTTTTTGAAATTTTTCTTGTATTATACTCTAGGTAAAACTATTTTTTTATACTAATCTGCGGGGGTTTTACAAAGCATTATTAGTAAGTACAACAAAAATGATATAGGGAAGGCAAATGGTGCGCCACCAGTTTATACTGGTTCTAGTGGGTTCGATTCCCACCCCGAAATTTTTTTTCAACTTAAAAAAATTTCGAGGGTGGGCCGCTTCTTTAGACATGGAATCGGTATGCCCTAACTGGAGGGATATTCATGCTTAAGAAACGAGATCTTCAAGATAGCCATGAACTATTTGAATTAATTACGCACCCAGATGTCTTCCCTTTTGTGCGCCAAAAAGCCACTTCTTATGAAGAATTTTTGTTTATTACAAAACAAACCATTGAAGCAGAAGAACGTGGTGAATTAATCTCACGGACCATTCTGGATGAATGGGGAACACCGATTGGCACTATCAGCTTATTTGATCTTGAATCACAAGCTGGCTTTTTAGGGACTTGGCTCGGAAAACCCTATCACGGAAAAGGCTATAATGCGATTGCAAAAGATGCTTTTTTTCAAGAGCTTTTTTTCGAGTTGGGAATTGAAAAAGTTTTTATGAGGATTCGCAAAGTTAACATCCGCTCAATTAAAGCAGCGGAGAAACTGCCTTATGTTGTAAAAGCGAATGAAACGAGAAAAAACTTATATGAACAAATAAATGCCAATGGAGATATTTTTGATTTATACGAAATACCTAAAGATTTATATACATTATATCTATGGCGGAATGGTGCTGCTCAGGCTGATTCTGCTCGTCTTGAAGCGTAAAAGCAATCGGATGTCCGATTGCTTTTACTTATTTTATTATTCAATGAGATTCTGTTCTAATGCTCCATTTACATCACTAAGACCCATTTGGAGCAAAAATTCTTCAAGTTCCTCATTGGTCATCGTTTCTAAACGTCCATCATGAAAAAATACTTGGGTTTGATTAGGGTTGATTCTATTGAGGTTAAAACTCATAGTCTTTGCTCCTCTCTTTAATGTTACTTTAT
>NZ_JBALNY010000198.1:2648-6476 GCF_036962145.1 Bacillus sp. JJ1764
TTTCATACTATAGCTACTTTTTAAATACTTTCCCTAACACATCTATTCCACCGGTTACCGGAATAATACTTCCTGTTATAAAATCAGATTTTTCGTCAATTAAAAATGCGATGGTTCTGGCGATATCCTCTCCCGTTCCTTCTCTTGAGGGCAACCGACTTTCGGAAATGGCATCTTGTATGGATTTTTCTTTCCATTCATTCACGATATCTCCGGGACTAACCATATTGGCTGTGATTCCATTCTCTGCCTCTTCCATTGCAATCGTTCGCGTTAAAGAAGCTAACCCTGTTTTGGCTGCTGCAAAGGCTGAACGGTACATCCAACCTGGAGAAGTTTCCACTCGATCAAAACCAAGGGTAATGATCCTCCCCCATTTCTGTCTTCTCATTGATGGAATAATGAGCTTGGTTAAATAAAAAACAGAATGCAAATTACCTTGCATGATATAATTCCATTCTTCGAAAGAATAATCGGTCAGTTTTTTTCGCTCATGTATGTACGGTCCGGCATTATGGATTAAAATATCTATACTTTCAAAATGGGCTAATGCTTCATCGACTACTCGCCTGCAATCCTGTTGATCCGCCACATCCCCCCGAATTGCCATATTTTTTGTCCCATAACAATCGGTTAATTGATCTGCTAGTGCAATCGCTTCCGATTCACTCTTTCTATAGTTAATAACCAGCTGGATACCTAATTCTGCCAGTGTCATGGCCGTTCTTTTGCCAATGCCGGACGCTCCCCCTGTAATTAATGCCGTTTTGTTTTTCACAGACATTACCTCTCTACTTAAAAATTTCTCCCTAACCCCATGTTAAAAAGATTTAATCTGATATGCAAATATTTACTTATATATTTATGTACATCCTCTCATAGGATATCCCAATTATTAATAACCCATGGGCATTCATTTGCATATGATGAGATATCAAAGTAAAGGATGTGACAGCATGCAGACTGTGATCAATATTTTCAGCCTGAAAATTAACAGTGTTTCTAATAATGGGTCTGTCAACATCGGCGACGCACTTCATAATGCTCACACAGCCAACACTAAATCTCAAGGGCAAAATTCCTCATTTGGAGATTTTGCACCTCCAACAGCGGCTATGGAAAATGTGTTTATTGATCCGGATATCAATGATATGGGAGATATCGCCAATCCATCAAATGTCTTCTCTAATCCCATATAAAGGACTGAGACATAATCATGCCTTTTCAAATAAATATATTTAATATTAAAACAAATGCCATTAACAATAATGGCAGTATTGATCTTGGACCAATTGTTCACAACTCACATACTTCTAACCAAAAACTAATTGGTACTAATATAGCTTTCGGTGATTTATCCCCGTCAACCTCAGGCCATCTAAATGGATACACCGATATTGACATTACCGATCAAGACCAAATTGCAAACCCGTCGGCACCAATTCTAAATCAAATTTAAAGAGAAAGGGAGTGTGATCATGTTCCCTTGGAATATGTTCCCATTTAATAAAGAAATTAGGGATTCATTACAAAAAATGAATCCCGGGGAAATAGATAAATACGTTCAAGATATTATAGGTAAAGTTATGCCCAATAATATGGGTGGAATGATGAATCCGCAGGATATGTTCAGCAACTTTACCTCTTCCACCGCTCAACGAAGCTCTCAAACTGATACATTAAATTCCTCTGCCTTTGAGACTCATGATTATGTTTTTGTTAGAATTCCCTTAAAAGATGAAGAATGGGTGAAGAAACTTCGGCTCTACCACACATCCAATCAGTTAATTATTGAGCGAGTACCAGAGGATGATGATAAACACACCATAACTCTTCCGGCAATCGTTAAAAAGAAAGGCGCGATCGCAAATTATAAAGACGGAATACTTGAAATAAAAATACCTAAAAATGTGGATATGCAGTTTTCCCAAATCGACGTGACTGAAATTTTATAAACCGTCTTTTTTTTTGCATGTTTTTATGAACGATTAATAATATGAATTAATAAGTCTACGCCTAAGGGGTGAAAAAATGGAAATCGATAAATTTAAACACTGGATGGATGTGGCCCAGAAGTTTCAAACCGAAACATTTTGGAATAAAATATTCGATACTCAACAGAAAAATCCTTCCCCCATTTCCCCTACATCATCCATCAACGATTTCTTTCCAAAATGTGATTTATTTGAAATAGATAAGAAACTGGTGGTTGAAGCAGAAATTCCTGGCATTTCCCGAGAAAACCTTCGTATTTCTATTCAGCAACAGGTGCTCACGATCACCGGGGAATTTATATCGTTACAGTCAAATTGCAAATATTATGTCAAAGAACGCATGAATCGAAAATTTAAAAAGGAACTAACGTTGCCTTATCCAATTTTAATTCAAAAGGTAAAAACTGAGATTCAACAAGGTATTTTATATATTATGATGCCAATCAATGAGGAAGAAGTAGAAGATATCCCGATTTCCGTTAACCCAACGTCTAATGAATAGAGGGATCTGATGCGTTTCTTCATTCGATTTTTCACCACGAACAAAACATACTCCCAAAAATTCACGGTATTAGAGCAGAAAATAGCTGAGTTGGAATCAAGCCTTAAAGAAGTCAAGTCCAAAAGGGACCCGCCTTTAAACCCAAAGAAAGAAACAGAGTCGATCCCGGTCATTCATGTAAATCATCTAACTGTAGAGAACATCAATATCGAAAAGCTAGATTATGCCAATAATTTTGGTCAATTGGGGATAAAGGAATTATCAGGAAAATTAAACATTGGCACATCCTACGAAGGAGAATTTTCAAAGGAAATAAGTGATAAGGTTAATCAATATGTGGATGAAAAACTAGGAAAAAAAACAAAAGTGAACATGAGAGCAAAAAAAGATAAGTAAAAGAGGGGGCTAATATTTGATGCTCCCTCTTTGAAGTTCATTTTACTAGTCTGATTTTGCTACAATCAACTAGTGTTAAATTAGTTTACATTTGTATTCCTTTTGTTTGTAGTCCTTAATGCCCTTCATCTTGATCCATTTCCATGTTATCCATAGTCCCTTGTGTGGATGGTGCTTCCGGTTCACTCGGGGTTCCAACGGTAAATTCTGTTTTAGGCATGTTATGCATATTTCTGGCGGTAACATGGGAAACGAAATAGTATGTCCCTTCTTGGGTAAATGATTTTTCCAGCCGATAAATGCCGTTTTCAGCATGCTTAACTTTAATCTTCTCATGATTTTCATCCTTTGACCGCCAAATCTCAAAGACCACTTCATCCGCATCCGTTACCGCTTCACTCCCTTGGGTCACTTTTGCTTCGAACGTGACTTGTTGATTCGGTTCAGCCTTATCTGGATTTACAGATAAATGAACCTCTACCATCTCTGGCATCTTACCACTATCTTCCTTTTTAGTAGTATTTCCGCAGGCAGCTGCCGAAATAATAAATAGAAATGAAATAAGTCCAATAATAAGTTTTTTGACCATTCAATCTCCCTCCATTTGCATTGTTACATATTTACCTACGCAATTGCAAAAAATAGATTCAAAATACACTTGGAAAGGAGCACTATATGGATACCCCATATCGCTGTCCAAATTGTAAAACAAATCGTAGCCGTTTCAATATTATTGAACAAGTATCCCATTCTGTAAAACTTGACCCTGCTACAGGTTCTGTTATAAAAGAATATGAAAAAGGTGAACTTGAACCGTTTCATCGGGCCTACAACGGGCCAGATTATCGGATTCAATGCGGAGTTTGTGGATTAGTAGAGGATGAACTTACATTTGCAAAATTTGGTGAACAGCCAATGTAAAGCATACAAAAAACA
>NZ_JBALNY010000198.1:6499-9055 GCF_036962145.1 Bacillus sp. JJ1764
TGTTTTTTGTATGCTTTATAGGTGATGATCCTGTAAAAAATGTTTCGAATCAACTTTCCAGGGATCTGTCAGAGAATAACGGACCAAATGGATCTTTCCTCTAAAAACCTTTCTGCCTTCATTTTTAATAAACCAATCCACAGTAATAGGGATGTCGATATATAATTCCTCCGTTAAATCCTCTGGCGGTAACAACTCCATCGTTGATATTCCCACATTCTCCACTTTTTTTAAGATAGGCGGCCATTTCACCTTTTGTAGAGATGCCTGTGAAACAATTTTAACATCTTGCTGTTTAATGCCGGCAATATAAGCATTGGTTACCTCATAAGGATTTGCTTTCCCAAGGTATTCATCCAATTGTCCCGATGCTTTCAACACCATTAGCATGTGGGATAAATCCATGGAATTAGACCGATGTGTCGTGCTTCCATAAAAATGAATACAAAAATGGCCGGGAAAATCATTTTTCAATGCTCCGGCTCCATGTGGCATTCCATGCATGGATGCAGCGAACCAATGATCCTTTTGAATAACAATGATGGCCCGCCGCTTCCAACTCCATTTCCCTCCATAAATCGATTTCATGATTTTCGTATCTTTAACAGACAGCGGTTGAACATCTGCGTGATGACTTCCTGCACGCCTTTGAACACGAAACCGCTTACCCGTCTCTACATCCATCACTGTAAACTTGGAATACCGGGGCAGAATCCGGTCAACTTCCTTCCAATTTGGCATTTCAACCTTATAACTAATTTCAGACGTAGCATCGACCCGTGGTCCATTTAGGAGGATCTGAAAAAATATAAGGATGATGACAAACCTTTTCACGTAACTCCCCCTTCAGCAGACAAAAATACTACATTTTAAGAGTTACCTGAAGTTCTCCATCTCATTCATTTTTTTCATGAATAAAAAATCCCGACTCTCATCGAATCGGGATTTTTCCTCTATTTCATTCTTCCTTTTAATACCTCTACCGCTTTTTGCAGCTGAGTATCATTAGCTTGAATTTTTTCTCGTAACAGTTCCATCAGTTTCATGCTGGAATCACCTTTTAAAACACCATCTGCAGGTAATTGATTGGCTGTTTGGAATGCGATTACGGCAGCCTTTGTTTTTTCATCGAAAAATCCATCTTCACGCCCAGGGTCATACCCAATTGCTTTTAACATTTTCTGCGCATTTTGGACCTCTGTGGAGGAGGATGATAGGGCTAATTCTTTATCAGGGTTAATAATTGACAAAGTTGCATATTCAGGAAGTGCAACCTCATAATCAGGTTTAATCCCTTTTTTGTGAATCCAGTTGCCATTTGGCGTTAACCATTTCGCTATCGTGTATTTCAAATTTGAACCGTCTTTAAAGTTTGATGCCGTTTGTACTGTTCCTTTACCAAATGATTTCTCTCCAACAAGCGGTACTCCAGCTGACTCTTTTACTGCTGCTGAAAGGATTTCCGACGCACTTGCACTTCCCTTATCGATTAAGACAACAAGCGGAAGATTAGGATTACCTTCATTCTGGGAAGGAATTTCCTTGATTTTCCCGTTTCGATCTTCTTCTTTCACAATAAGCTTTCCTTTAGGAACAAACATACTTGATATGGAAATAGCTTGGTCCAATAATCCTCCTGGATTTTGTCTCAAGTCTAAAACCAATCCTTGCATCCCTTTTTTCTGCAAATCATTTAAGGTTGTAACCAGTTCCTTTGAAGTATTGCTGGAGAAACTTGTAATTTGAACTTTAGCGATTTTATCATCTACCATTTCACCATAAACGGTTTCAATTGGTATCTCATCCCGGACAATCGGAACACTGATCGGTGCTTCTGAGCCCGGACGTTGAATGGAAAGCTCTACTTTTGTTCCCTTTTTACCTCTAATTAAAGTGACAGCTTGACTTGAAGTCATTCCTTGAAGGGATTTCCCATTAACCGATAGGATCATATCATTTGGTTTTAAACCGGCTTTTTCTGCAGGAGACCCTTTAATTGGTGATACAATTAAAATGTGTCCGTCCTTCTCTTGAATCTCAGCACCAATTCCTTCAAACGAAGAGGAGATGCTGTTATGAAAACTTGTCGCTTCTGACTTGCTCATATAATCAGAATAGGGATCATCCAATGATTCCACAAGACCATTAATTGCCCCGTTAATTAACTTTTGATCATCAAGTTTTTTATAATAATCTTTTTTTAATGTATCATATGCTTCGTACAGCTTGCTGAATTCAGTTCTTTCATTATTAACGGTAACCACCTTCTCATCACCAAACGAAAGGGCTACGGTCGTTATTCCAGCTGATAAAAACACAATTAAAAACAACAGCATAATAAAGTGGAACTTTTTCAGGCGAATATACCCCGACTTGTTTTCAGTTGCTTGCTCTTGAGTTTCTTTTTGTTGTTCATTTTTCTCTTCTTCCAAAGCCTTCACCACTTTCAATAACCATAAAAATAAGTAACATAATGGGCTAAAACCTATTTCTACAACCTTAAGCTAACTTCCAAATGATTAAAACAATAGTAACATAATAAAAATAAAACCCTTA
>NZ_JBALNY010000199.1:0-20053 GCF_036962145.1 Bacillus sp. JJ1764
AAAGACATCCCACTCCACTTTTTACCAATCTATATCTTTCATCCAAATACAATGGATCCACATTGCAAAGAAACCCCCTGAACTCTCCTATAGTTCAGGGGGTTTTCCCAATAACCGCAGTCGATAGGCGTTCATCGCGGTCTCACCTAAATGCTTTAGCAGATTGTTATTGGCATAGGCACCAACAAAAGCGCCAATTCCAGGTACGAGCTGCAGCATTTTTGCCAAGTCAATATAATCACGGTACTCCTGTTGAAACTTGCGCCAGTCCATATCGGCAAGGACTTGCTTTCGGCTATCCCAATTCTCAATTTCCTCTAGTGTATTTCTACGGATTTCATCACTAGAAAAAGCAAGCTGAAATATATGAAGAATAAATAATCTTTCCTCGTATTCCTTTGTATCAAAACCATAAATTGCAGCAGCCTCAAACAGAAATTTCATCTTGATGGTCAGCAGTAATGGGAAATCAGCTAATCCAAGTAAAATTCCGCCTGCCCCAGTCCCAGCCCCTTCAATCATGGCTGTTTTTTGAAAAGCAGATATTTTTTTTCGAATCCCTTCATCCCTTTGCTCCAAGGTTAGCCCCTGTCCCTGACTTTTTTCGGTGGTAACGTTCGAACCAAACAAAGTAGCTTTTACCATCCCCTTGATGCTCTCAGTCATTACCTCATGCACTTTTTCAGGAATCCACTCATTGATCTTACCTTGAGCCTTTTTAGAAAGCCGGTTCATCATCCCTGAACGCCGCGTTATCTTATGCTTCCATTCTTGTACTTCATCATACACTTTCAGTTCATACTCATTCATCCCAATCCCCCGCCTTTATCATTCATGTATCGATAAATACGGAGAAACATGCCTAAAGGTTTCGAAAAAATAACCTTTTAAAAATAGGAACTATTTTCTATTTAAACGATTTTTGCTGTATACATACACGAATGCCCAACTGAACAAGAGCCCGCCTATCCACTCGACCAAAGCAAGGACTATTTCACCTTTTACTACAATAAACAAAGCAAAGATGCTCGTCTGGATTGACATGATCATCATTAATAACGAGTGAAAAGCAGTCATTTTATATTTCATTTCAACAGGGTACAAATCGACCCATAGTTTATTTTGATGGTGGTTCCATAGTGGGATTAACTGGAAGCCGGTTAGATATAAAAATAATATCCCTAATAAAATTTGGCCCCATCCAAACGTAATAAAATAAATAGCTACAGCGCCGATCACGGTTAACCGGATAAATAAGCCCAAGTAGTCAGATGACCGTAAAAACGTGCGTGAATATAAATAAAGATAGGTTTTGTCTTGAGCAAAGCGGATGCCCGTTAAAAGAAAATCGAGCCACTTCCTCCTCTTCACCGTTTCCTTTAATTTTGGAACATCAGTAAACAGGTTGGCCAAGCGGTAAAACGACGCCATTCTTTTTTCTTCCTGATCTATTAACAAATCCCATTTTAACCCCATTTTTCTCGTCCGAACATAAAAAGTTCGCCAATAGATAAGCATGATAATTCCAATGGCTAAAAGGATCAAAAAGTTAGCCTGCTTTAGTAAGAGAAATAAGAAGGTTGTATTTACCAAATAACGAACAACAAGGTCCCATCTATGTACGGCTGCTTGCACAAAATATTGAATCTGCCAGCTGGCTGCCATATTCCACGTTTTTATTACCAAAATGACAATAAAAATTGGCAGAAATAACCTAAAGCCACTACTGCTGATACGGGCATACATTGGCATTAGGACCGCCAATACCATTAAAAGGATATACCCTTGAAAAACCAGGCTGATGATACCTGAGCGCAGAAAATAACCTTTCAATTTTTCTTCGAGCGGAAGGATAAACACCTTGTCCGCTTCCAGTAAAAAATTATATACAGGACTATGAGTCATAAATAAACCGATAATGACCGCCATGATGATTTCCACAGGAAAATCTTGCGATAAATTTTTTACCCATTGTTGATAATAATAGGCTCCACTGCCAATTAAAAAGAGTAGAACAATGACTAAATGGCCGTTAAAGATATACTTTAGATAATTGGATACTTCTTTAAAATTTGCTCCTGCCCGATCCTTCCACCACTTTTTATCATCAAACATATTTTTCTTCCTTCGTCAATTGAATATAGATATCATCCAACGATGCCCCTGGCATAGAAAATTGTTCTCTCAATTCCATCAGTGTCCCTTTTGCCCGAATTTTCCCTTCATGTAAAATGACAAAGCGATCACAATATTTTTCAGCAGTTGCCAAAATATGGGTCGACATCAAAATCCCGGCACCATTTTCTTTCATCTTTTTCATTAAATCTAACAAGGATTGGATTCCCAATGGATCCAGTCCGACAAATGGCTCATCCACAATATAAAGCGATGGCTGTACAAGAAAAGCACACATTATCATAACCTTCTGTTTCATTCCTTTGGAAAAATGAGAAGGAAACCAGTTTAAACGTTTTTCCATCCGAAATTCTGTCAATAAGGAAGCAATCCGTTGTTCGTAAACAGACTTCTCTAATCCGTATGCCATTGCAGTTAACTTTAAATGTTCAGCTAAAGTTAATTCTTCGTACAGTACCGGGGTTTCCGGAACAAAGGTAAACATTTTTCGATACGTTTCTTTACCTTCAATAAAGGATTTTCCATTTATTTTTATGACACCTTGGTGCGGCTCCATTAATCCAATAATATGTTTGATGGTAGTACTTTTCCCGGCTCCATTCAGACCAATTAGCCCGACCAGTTCACCTGCTTTTACTTCAAAGGAAACATCTTTTAACACGGGATTTCTTGTATAACCGCCAACCAGATTTTCAATCGATAATAAAGACATTCACAACGTCCTTCCGTTAGCTTGTTTATTATATATTTTAGCAAAATGTTTCTAAGAAAAAAATTTAATTGTATATTTCTTTTGGAAACGGACATCATAATATTCGAAGGGGATATCCACTTGATGAAGTGATTCATCGAAAACTTGAAATGAGGTGTCTACCAAAGACAGTTTCTTTTCAAAAAGGTCTAGCTTCTAAAACGTTTCAAATAAGGAGATGGTTGTGTTGTACCAAGTGCAAAGTAACCATTTAGAGTTCAATTAACACCAATGTTTTTGGAAAAAAAACTAAAAATGAGGTGTTTGTCGCAGATCACCATTTGTTTTAGAGGTCGTATTTACCGATAAAAACAAACAGGGGATGGTCAGCTTGAACAAAGATGTTTCTTTATCATAACACTCTAATGAAAAAATGAGGTGTTTATCAAAGAACACTCCTGAAAAACGTCCATTTTTGAAGCAGTTCCCCTTCGGGAAGGCGGGATTCCAAGCGAATCCTGCCTTTTTCTTTTTTCCCTTAAAGTTCTATGGTAAAATAATACAAACTATTTTAAGAAAGGTTGTGTAGTAAATGAGCGATTGTATTTTTTGTAAAATTGTTAATGGAGAAATTCCTTCGGCTAAAGTATTTGAAAATGATCATGTTCTTGCCTTTTTAGATATCAGCCAAGTGACCAAAGGACATACATTGGTTATTCCAAAGGTACATAAAGAAAATCTATTTGAGCTAACTCCTGAGATCGCCCGTAATATATTCGAAGTGGTTCCGGAAATTTCCAATGCCATCAAAACAGAATTCGAACCGATCGGCTTAAATTCTGTTAATAATAACGGTGCCGAAGCAGGTCAATCTGTATTTCACTTTCACTTGCATTTAATTCCAAGGTATGGAAAAGGTGATGGGTTTGGTGCTGTTTGGAAAAACAATCAAAGTGATTACACACCACAGAAATTAAAAGAAATGGCTGAAAGTATTTCCAAACATCTTTAAATAATTTTATAATTATCTGAAAATTATTTCTTTATTAAATTTACATTCTTATGGTATAATGTTCATAAGTTCTTCGCTGTAGGCAATTAGAGCACTGCAGGAGGAAAATTTTAGATTAGATTAGTTGAGGAGAGAAGAGAAATGAATACGAAAAATCTTGTTGTCTTATCACTTTTAGCAGGAATTGGGGTAGTTTTACACACAGTCATGCCGGCATTTTTAACAATTAAACCTGATATGATGCTTGCAATGATGTTCCTTGGGATTATATTAATTCCGGAAATAAAAAGTGTATTGCTTTTGTCCATTGTAACCGGGGTTCTATCTGCATTAACAACCGGGTTTCCTGGCGGCCAAATTCCAAACATTATTGATAAGCCAATCACAGCATTAGTTTTCTTTGGATTATTTTTAGCTTTGAAGAAATTTCAAAAGAGCATTATTAGTGTCGCTGTATTAACGGCAATCGGAACGGCTGTTTCCGGCTCGGTCTTTTTGACAGCTGCATACTTTATCGTAGGTCTACCAGCTTCTTTCACCGCACTTTTTGCTGCTGGGGTTTTACCTGCTGTTGCCCTTAACACGATCACTATGGTTATTTTGTACCCAGTGGCTCAATCCATTGTAAAAAGAACTAAATTAACATCAACTTCCGCTATTCAAAAATAACCGGCGGGATCCTGATTAAGAAAAGAACCCCCTTAGGGTTCTTTTCTTAGATTAAGCAGTTTATGAAAAATAGACTAGCATAAAAGCTATTAGTAAGCAGATTCCACCTGAACCTGCCAATTTTAATGCACGTTTCTTAATCACTTGTTTGGGCGGATAAACACCTGGTCTTGTTAAATCTAATAATAATTTACCTGTACCAAATAGAAGAACCGCACTTAATATAAACAAAATTACAGTTATGCTCTTCATTTTGTTCCCCCTGCAGGATATAAGATTCAAATAATGCTGTAACTATTTATATGAAGGATCGTCCATTCCTATGAAGATGTTTCATATATATTATTTAAAAAAATTATTTTATAAACAAGCTGTCGTTATGTGTAGGAGGTAGATAAAATAAAGAAAGATAACTTTTACTAGGTTCATTTTTAAATAAAATAATAATTTCTAAAATTTTGTGAATTTTTTCTTTATTATTTTTTATTTTATTGGCATAATGATAGTAGAGTAATATAAAAGTAGGTGAAAATGGGGATGTCAGAGAAACAATATTCAATGAAGGAAGCGATGCTTTTTAGCCAAAGAATTGCCCAATTAAGTAAAGCCCTATGGAAATCAATCGAAAAAGATTGGCAGCAATGGATTAAACCGTTTGATTTAAATATTAACGAACACCACATTTTATGGATTGCTTACCACCTTAATGGCGCTTCCATCTCAGATGTTGCTAAATTCGGTGTGATGCATGTCTCAACAGCTTTTAATTTTTCAAAAAAATTAGAAGAAAGAGGTTTGTTGAAATTTTCCAAAAAGGAAAACGATAAGCGTAATACCTACGTCCAGCTTACACCAGAGGGCGAAGAGATTTTACTTCAACTAATGGAGACCTACCATCCAAATAGTAATGCTGTCTTTGCTGGTGCCTTACCGCTACGTGACTTATATGGCAAGTTTCCTGATATTATTGAAATGATGGCGATTGTCCGTAACATTTATGGTGATGATTTTATGGAGATCTTTGAACGTTGTTTTAATAATATTGAAAGTAAATTTGTTGAGGAAAACGGTAAACTCAAAAAATCTGAAAAAACCGAAGAGGAGCTTGCTTAAGCTCCTTTATGTGTATTTTGCAAGTTCCTTAAACAGCGGTTCACAAATTTTTTGCGTAAAACAAGCCTGGATCACACTTCTGATTTCTAGTTTCTCGGGTAATCCGGCAGCTAACTCTAGATAAAGCGGATGAAAATACACATATCCTTCCGTTCTTTGTTCTTCTAATTTTTTGCTCAATTCGTCACACAGAGTTAGGAACCTCTTTAATTCATGTTCTGATATTCTATTTTCAACTAACAGTCGGTAAAATTCGAGACGTGGATCATCTATAAGCTTCAATAAGAGCCGTTGATGAAATTCAAGCATCTCAATTTTATCAATTAGAATATCATATTCATTCATACATTACCCTCTTTTCCGCCCATAAATAATCTCTTGTTTATTATTCACTTTTTTATGGATGGGGTAAACAAAAAACTCTTGAAAACAGCAATTTATTCAAGGGTTATTTTTCTTCGTTTTTTTATATCTATCTTTTTTTGAATATATTTGGTATTGTAAAAAGGGAAATTGAACAAAAGGGAGGGAATCAAAGATGATCTCCATTTTTATCGTCTTGGCCATTTTTATTTTATTTTATGTAAATAAATTAACCAGTACACTTTGCATTCAAAAAGAAATTCCGGAGGATCGCCAACACAAAGTGTTTCGTACCATTAATGTACTGATTACGATTCTTTTGATTTCATCGTATTTAGAAATTTTGTATACATAACGAAGAACTTGGAATCTCAACTAACAAAAAAATACAAGCGATGAGCATATTCTCATCGCTTTTTACTTTTTTACCAAACCCAAGCAGCACCCACGATAATCAATAAAATGAAAAGAACTACGATTAACGCAAAGCCTGCACCGTATCCACCTGCTGCAGTCATTTTTTTACCTCCTTTATCACTTTCTAAAATATACTATTCACCCGCTTTTCATTTGACTAGGCACTTGTATCAATTTTCGTTAAGTTCTGAAGAAGTTTATAAATTTAGTTAGGGTTATTGAAATATTTTTGCAGTAGTTACCATTTATGTTATAGTAAAGGATGTGGACAAACCCATAGAATTTACTTTTTAGGAGAGATTGTTAATGAAAAAATGGTTATTAGCCTTGACGTTAGCTGGAGGAGTTCTTGCATTAACTGCTTGTAATTCATCCGGATCTGATGCAGTCGCTGAAAGCAAGGCTGGAGATGTAAGTCAACAGGAATTATACAACACAATGAAGGACAAGGTTGGAAATCAAGCGCTTCAACAATTGATTTATGAAAAAGTATTATCTAAAAAATATAAAGTCACCGATGCAGAAGTAAACAAAAAGGTAGCTGACCTAAAGGAACAATTAGGTTCCAATTTCGAGGCTGCACTTGCTCAGTATGGTTATCAAAATGAATCAGATCTTAAAAAAACCATGAAGCTTGGCATGCTCCAAGAGAAAGCTGCCATGAAAGACATCAAAGTAACAGATAAAGAATTAAAGGATTATTACAATAACTATAAGCCAGAAATTAAGGCTCGTCATATCCTTGTGGCTGACGAAGCAAAAGCAAAAGAAGTTAAGCAAAAACTTGACAGTGGAGCTAAATTTGAAGATGTAGCTAAGGAATATTCCACAGATACAGCAACTGCCCAAAACGGCGGTGACCTAGGCTGGTTTGGTTCAGGCAAAATGGACCCTGATTTTGAAAAAGCGGCCTATGCCTTAGATGTCAACCAAATTAGCGAACCAGTAAAATCACAATTTGGTTATCACATTATTCAGGTTACAGATAAGAAAAAGAAAGAATCTTATGCAAAGATGAAAGATCAAATCTTATATGAAGTTAAATCTTCCAAATTAACAAGTGACATCATCAACAAAGCAATGAATCGTGAAATGAAAGCGGCAGGGGTTAAAATTGATGATAAAGACTTGAAAGATGCTCTAAAACCATCAACTTCTGCAACTGGACAATAATGTAATAAACCAAAGAGAGGAGGCCCCTGAAATGGCCTCCTCTTTCCTATTCACTAACTGCATCAGCAGTTTTCCTCAATTCTTTTTCCTTTTCGAGGCGTTCCATATAGATCTCGCCTTCACGTTCAATATCCTCTTGTTCCATCTTTCGTTCATCCCTGCCCGTTTTAATCGCCATTAAGGCACTCACTATTATTCCAACCACAACAGCATAGACCCAAATAGGAATAGTCATATTCTCTTGCTCCCTTCATAATGGTTGTCCACTTTTTACTATATGGATATTCAGTCTTTAAGAGAATATTCCTCCATAAAAAAAATAACCCGCGTTTGCAGGTTATTTATGAAAAACAGGTTTATAAAATGACCGATTATCCAGAGCAAAAATCCGATCTGTAAAATCTCCCGGCTTTACTCTTTCCAAAGCACGGTCCAGCATATTCATTTTTGCATCCAAATTATCGATATAATGAAGTATCTCCGCTTCTTTAATCATTGGTGGTTTAGGGCTGCCCCATTCTGCCTTTCCATGATGGCTTAGGACAAGATGCTGAAGAATCAACACCTCTTCCCCGGTGATTCCTAGTTCTTCAGCTGCTTTGCCAATTTCATTAATCATGATGGTAATATGTCCGAGCAGGTTTCCTTCCAGAGTATATACGGTGGAAATAGGACCTGATAGCTCCATAACTTTTCCCATATCATGCAAAATCACACCAGCGTATAACAAATCCTTATCTAGACTTGGATATAATGAGGCAATCGCCTTAGCCAAATCTAGCATGCTGACAACGTGGTAGGCAAGTCCAGACACAAACTCATGATGGTTTTTAGTGGCTGCCGGGTATTCCAAAAATGCTGTTTGATGTTTCTTAATTAAGTGGCGGGTAATTCTCTGGATATTCGGGTTTTTCATTTCAAAAATATATTGTGTAAGCTTGCTGACCATTTCATCTTGGCTTAATGGTGCCGTTTCGAGAAAATCCTCCAATTTTACATTGTCTGAAGGTCCGGCTTTACGAATCTGCCGAATTTTTAATTGATTCTTTCCGCGGTAACTTTGCACATCTCCAAGGATTTTTACGATATTCTGGGCAGCATAGGTCTTTTCATCCTCATCATTAGCATCCCAAAGCTTTGCTTCAATCTCCCCACTTTGGTCCTGAAGTATTAAGGTTAAAAAAGGTTTACCGTTACTGGCAATTCCTTTTGTTGAGCTTTTGATTAATAGATATAACTCAATCTGTTCCCCGACATCAAAATGTCCAATTCCTTTAACCAACTCATACACGCTCCTTCCCATTAGTTAGAGTATAACATATCGGCCTAATATTCTATGAAATTATCTGAACAGTACCTTTTTCCAGTGAAAGAATCGATTCCTTTTGGAAAAGGGGGAGCAAGTGACTGTGACATGTAAAAAATAAGATCTGATTCGGCTTGATTTGTTGTAACAGATTGATGACTTTTTCCGTTCTTCCTGCATCAAAATTAACAAAACTATCATCTATCATGATAGGGAACGGATATTGATCATAGAGCGTTGTCACAAGGGCTAGTCTAACGGATACATAAAGTTGCTCTGTGGTGGCCTGACTCAATTCATTTGCTTCAAAAAGGGTATGATCATCTCGTTCTACTAAAAATCCTATTCCGATTGGATGAAGATGAATTCTCTGATAATGCCCATTGGTTAGAAAGAAAAAATAATCCTCTGCTTTTTTCAACATTCTCGGTAAGTAATCATTCTTATATTTGTCAATCGTACTTTTTAGGATTTTTTGCGCTAAGGCGTATACCGTCCATTCCTTAGCAGCTTCCTCTAACTCATATTTCTTCTGTTTAAAATGGTGAAGAATATCGGAATAGGTTCCACCTTCTTCTAATAATTGTAATTCATGCTTTATGGATGCTTGTTCTTCCTGCAGATTTTTTAGTTTTGCACGTAATTTCTGTGATTCTTGATTGCATTCACTGATTAATTCATCAGTTTTGTAGACGTTTAGCAGCACTTCCCGTTCTTCCTCTGTTAAGATTGTATAATGAAGCTGTTTTTGTAATGCAGTCAATTTTTCCTTTAGCTCTTCTGTTTTATAGGCCTTTTCGCCCAATTCATAAAATTGATGCTCAGTATCAGTGCCTGCTTCTTGAATTAATTTTTGATATTCTGCTTGTAACAGGTCCAGCTCATTGGCTCTATGCTTGATTTCTGCCTCAAGACCTTGCATCAGTTTCTCTTTTTCTCGGCTCAAAATGAGGTTTTCCTGGGCTTCTTTCAGCCTATTTCGCAGTAAATAGGCTGTATTATGGAGATCCAACCCTTTTTGAGGAAGATAAAGTTCTTCATAGTTCCTCATTTTATTTGCAATAGCCGCCTTTTGCTGGTTAAGTTTTTCAAGTCGGCTCAATAATTGTTCCTTTTCTCGTAAAATGGTTTTACTTTCCTCAATCCACCTGAACGCTTCTAATAAATAAGAAGAAGCAATATTTTCTGGTATTTTCAGCTCCTTGCTTATGACATTGAGTTTTTTCTTATTTTCCGCATAGGCAAGCTCCCATTCTTCATATTTGGCGATAACTTTTTCGAACTGGGCCTGCTGCTGCTCAAGTTTGATGAATAATAAATTCAAATGGTCACGGCATTTACGATCAAGCTTTAATTGTTCTTCCAACTTTGTAATATTTGTAAATGATACATCTTGAAGCCTTTCCTTAAGTTCTTTCTCCTTGTCCAATAAATCATGCATCGTTTTGTCCACGACAATTTCTAAAGGCATTTTGAAACTTTTGACTATAAGAACGGCAAAGAATACAAATGAAATAACTCCAACCAATGCTAAGATCCATTGTTTCGTCAGCAGCCCGGAACAAATCATCACAGCTAAAATACATTCAAAGAAGAAAAACTGAAAACGCTTCTGCTTTTCCGACTTTACTTTAGTTGCTTTTTCCCGTTCAGAAGTCAGCCGAAGAAAATCAATTTTATCCTCGATGGCCTTTAGCTCAGCCTGCAAGTTTTTTAGGTCCCCTTCTTTTACTTGTTTCTCTAAAAGAAGACGGTCTTGTTCTGGTAAACAGGATTTTTGAGCTTTTTGTACCTCTAGTTCCATTTTCTCTAAAGCAGCCTTTTCAGTTTCATACTGAACTTCGAGATCCTGATTTTGATCTGAAAGCCTTTTTGCCAACCGAGAAAGTGCTTCAACCTGATCCCTCATATATATATTGGTGTTTATTTCCAGTAGATCCTGTTCATCAATAGATACATGTAATTTATCTTTCAGTACTTTTAACTTTTCATCAAACTCTGTTTGTTTTGCCTCCAAACGCTCGGTTTCGAGCTTCAATTGATCATAAAGAGGAATTTGATCAAGCAGAGTTAACAATTCACCCTCATTTTCAAGAAGTGCATGATCAGGAACACACGATTTCAACTCATTTTTTACCGTATCAATACGTTCCGACAGACTATTGATTTCAGCTTGGATCGGAAGGATTTGCCCATTTAATTTCTCCAGTCGTTCAATTCCACGGGTGGGAAACTGAATTTCTCCCTGCATAGACAATTCAGTTTTTATCCATTTTTCTTCTTTTACAATGGATTCGATTCGCTTCCATTCGTTTAATTTTTCAACTTTATTTTGAATTTCTGACACCAACTTGTTTGTCTCGTCCATTTGCTGTTGAATAGATGCTTTTTGCTTCACTAATGTTTTATATTCCATATTTTTTGAAGCAACATTTTTTAACTCGGAATTTATTTTGGCAAGTTCCTGTAATTTCTCATTAAGCATAGGCTTTTTCCCACCAGGCTTGAATCTGGCATCTAATTCTTTTTGAAGAAAGTTTTCAGTTCTTGCCAATTGCTCAGTTCCAAGGGTACCAGCTGAAAATAAAAATTTGCCTAAATCCTCTCCCTTCATTTGGTGTATATTTTGCAATCCGTTCAGATTAAAGGAATAGATGGACTGAAATATTCCTTTGTCAAAATTAGCAATTAGTTCTTTCAGTAGCTCCTCGTTGCCAACCTTCCCATTATCCAAGACTACTTTTACATCCCCTGCTGCCTTTCCTTTCACCCGTTCAATCGTGGCATATCCTAATTCTTCATGAAAAACTCTTAAATTACCGCCATATTTCGTACTATGTTTTGGCTCATATCGGAGCTCAGATTGCTGTTTAGTTGGAAAGCCAAAAAGAATAGTATGAATAAAAGCCATAATGGTTGATTTGCCCGCTTCATTTTGTCCATAGAAAACCTGAAAATCGGCAAACTGATCAATCTTAAGATTTTCTAATTGGCCAAACCCATAAATATGCATGGATACAAGTTTCAACACCACACCAGCTCCTTTCTATTGTTGATATAATAAATCAATTAATAATTTCTCGGCCTTCTTCAATAACTCTTTTTGTTCTTCCATTGACAATGGTGATAGAAATTTTTTACCTACATGATGATCATATAAGGAATTTCTGCCAATCCCTGCCTCTTCCAACTGCTCGATCGTTGAAAAAAGCTCTGAATAGAAATTCGCTTCTTTTTTTAACTGCTCCTTATCGACTTCCATCTTTTCCTGAATGGTTAATTCCACAACCCATACGAAGGAATGCTCGTCCTTCTCATCATCCAATAGCAGCTCAAATAACTCTGCTTCCATGGTCCGTTTCTCCTGAACATCTTCTAGTAAAATATTTTTTAACGTGAGATCTAGGAAGGTCCCAATCCCCTCTTTTCGACATTGGTTTATGGTAGATTGACATAAAAAAAGGATGTCCTGTAAACTATCTGCGGAGGAAGCATCTACCTCAATGGTCTCCCACACAATATCCGAAGATTCAATAAAGTCAGCAGTAGGTTCCAATTCTGTCAATGATATATGATAAAATCCCTTTGCCCCGGTCTCCTTCTTATTTCTACCCTGGATATTTCCTGGATAAATGATTGGTGGCATTTCGGAAAGAATAGTTCGCTTATGAATATGCCCCAAAGCCCAGTAGTCAAAATCTTTTTCCTGCAGGTCCTTGACTAAAAATGGGGCGTAATTATCGTGCTCTGTTCCTGCCCCTTCATTTCCATGCAAAATGCCGATATGAAAATCGGCTCCTTCCGTCTTTTGATAGTTATCTATTTTTCTTTCATACACATGTCTAGTCGGATAACTAAAGCCGTAAAGACGTACTGTGACCCCCGATTTAGTCGTATGTAATTTCGATTCTACCTCCGGTTTAAAAATATGAACATTTTCCGGCATGTCAAGATGAACCCATGAACCATTTAAGTGGTCGTGATTGCCGTGAATGACATAAACAGATATCTCTTTTTCTGCCAATTTCAGCATCTCCATACGAAATCGTGATTGTGCCCTCAGACTCCTGTCCTCTCCATCAAACAAATCCCCTGCCAAAATAACAAAATCAACCTCAAGTTTAATCGCTGCCTCAGTGATTTTTTTAAAGGCAGTAAAAGTACTTTCTTTTACTCTGTTAAAAAGCTGGATCGGCAAATGCTGCAAGCCAATCATCGGGCTATCTAAATGGAGATCTGCCGCATGAATAAACGATATCTTTTTCATAAAACTTCCCCTTAGTTTGTCTTTTCTTTATTGTACCACCATTAAAATACGAATGCACGTTCTGTATAATAATATATTAAAAGCTTTACCGAAATCGGTAAAGCTCAAACAAGTTATTCATTTTTTGTTAATTGCAAGGCCTTTTTAATATCTTTAAATGAATTTGATTTTCCATACATGAGGACTCCTCCGCGATAGACCCTGGCTCCAAATACCGCTAAAACAATAATGGTGGCAAGTAAGAGACCTATGCCTACAATTGCTTCCCAAGTTGGAATCGTCAGCATCCCGACACGCAAGAACATAATCATTGGGGTAAAGAATGGGATATAGGAAGTAACAGTGATAAACGATGCATCAGGCTTGCCTAGGCCAAACATCGCAATCATGAAGCCAGCCACCACTAACATTGTCATCGGTGTAATCATCTGTTGGACGTCTTCAATTCTACTCACCAGTGATCCCAAGAAAGCGGCAAGAGTTGCATAAAGAAAATAACCAAGAATAAAGAAAATGACTGCATATACAATCGTAGCTGTAGGTACATCCCCAAATCCATAAACACCAAAGAAACCATCTTTTAACGAATCAAGATTATGCTTGAAAGAGAAATAGCCTACTATTAAAAAAGCTGCTAATTGTGTCAAACTTAATAATCCAATTCCTAGGATCTTGGCAAACATTTGTTTTATCGGAGAAACACTTGAAATAAGGATTTCCATCACCCTAGATGATTTTTCCGTGGCCACTTCCATTGCAATCATATTGGCATACATAATAACGGCGAAATAGATAACGAACAGGAGAACGTACACGAGCCCTCTTGCCTGATTTAACTCTTCCTCTGTTTTTGCATTCTTCTCCAGCGCTTTCTTTTCAAAGGTCACCGGCTTGTAGAGCTTTTGCAATTGATCCTGACTTAGGTTGATTTTAGAAGCGGCTAGCATTGTTTTTAACTGCTGCAAGCCCGTTTGTAAGTCAGTCGATATGGTTGAATCTGCTATGGTCATCGCCTTAAAGGTCGCTTCAGGCAGCTGATCTTGATCAAATCGTAACTGGACCGCCCCAGTGTAATCACCATTTTTTACCGCTTTCTCCGCGGCTTGCTCACTTTTCTTATAATGAACAAGCTCCAGATCTTTATTAATTGCACTCATTTGCTGTTTGAACGGCTTGTATAGCTGTCCGGTTTCATCCAGCACTGCAATCTTATCTTTGCCACCCTTATCAAAAAAATTGATAATTTGATTAATATTAGTCAGCCCTAAAACAATCACTATCGTTAACAATGTTGTAATGATGAAAGATTTGGTTTTCAATTTATTTAAATAGGTATGGAAGAGAATAATCCAAAAACTATTCATATGAATTACCTACTTTCTCAATAAAAATATCATTTAATGAAGGCTCTTCCAGCGCAAATTTTCGAATAAACCCTTTGTTCACAATTTCTTTTAAGATAATTTCTGCTACACTTTCACCTTCAATCTGCAATTCTATCCCCTCCGTGGTTGGCCTGGTTTTGACCACTCCAGGAAAGCCTTGCAAAAAGTCTAATGGAAAATCAGCATGAATAATGAGATTTTTTTTGCCGAAATCACGTTTGATTTCCTTTAAAGCCCCGGAGACAACCGGATGCCCTTTTTGTAATATGCATAAATGTTCGCACATTTCTTCGACATGATGCATCTGATGGCTTGAAAATACGATAGTTGCTCCATTTTCCTTTAATGACAGGACCGCACTTTTTAACTGCTCTACATTTACAGGATCTAGTCCACTAAACGGTTCATCCAGAATAATTAACTTTGGTTTATGTATAACTGCTGCGATAAATTGAATTTTTTGCTGGTTTCCTTTGGAGAGTTCTTCGACCCGTTTATCCTCATATTCAGTTACCTTAAACCGTTCCAGCCACATCCGTAATTCCTTAAGCGCATCGCTTTTGGCCATTCCTCTTAATCTAGCTAAATACACTATTTGATCTCGAACTTTTAGTTTTGGATAAAGCCCACGTTCCTCAGGAAGATAACCAACAAGATGGCTTGTAGAATAATTTATCGGTTGGTCATCCCAAGTAATCTTTCCTTCGCTTGCATCCAGTAAGCCTAGAATCATCCTAAAAGTTGTTGTCTTTCCAGCACCGTTTGCCCCTAAGAAACCAAACATCTCTTTTTCGGGTATCGTTATAGATAAGTTATTTACAGCCGTAAACTGACCAAAGCGCTTAGTTACATGTTCCAGTTTCAATACCATTGGACCGCTCACTCCTTTCTATAGTACTACGATTATACCATATATTGGTTTCGTATTTTCTCTTTGCTAAATTGATGGAATTATGCAAAAATAATAGTAAGCATCTTTTAAAAAAAGGGGTATGTAAAATGAAAACGTATAAATTAACTGTTTTTGAAACAAATGGTGAGAAGCTTTTTGAGGAATCCTTTCAGGCTGAACATGACGATGCCGCAAAGGCACAAGGGGAAAAACTATTATCTGAGAAAAATTTTCTTGAAAAGACCCATCGGTGTACTTCACCCAGTGGAAAACTATTGCTTTTTCATTCCTAAAATCCCTGCCCCTCTTGCATAGTGAGAGGGGCTTTCTAAACAAGTAAAAGTCCATCTAAATTAATAATTTTAATTTTTTTTTGTTTCTTTTGTTCAATATATCCTTGGTTTTCTAATTCAGCTAATTTACGACTGATTGTTTCAGGCGTTGTTCCTAAATAGGATGCTAGATCTTTTTTACTCATAGGCAAGGTAATTTCGTTAGATTGATCATGACTTATACATTCAGCCAAGAAGAGTGCCAATCTTGTTTCAACCTTTTCTGTCGCAAACCTTGTCGTTTGTTTTTCTGATTGCTCTAACCTCATCGAAAATTCTGCCAGTATCTTTAACGAAATCGATGGGAATTTTAACAATAGTTCTTGGAAATCTGATTGCCTAATCATACAAACATCGGTTGCTTCCACAGCCTCTCCAAATGATTCGTGAAAGTCCTTTTTAAATATAGTAAGTTCGCCCGTGAAATCTCCTGGATTTAATATTCGAACAAGCTGTTCTTTCCCGGACTCAGAAAGTCGATAAATTCTAATTTTCCCCTTATTTACAATATAAAGCGTATCAGCCTGATCACCAGCCCTGAAAATAATTTCTCCCTTTTGGTAATTCGCTGATTGAGTTAAGGACCTAATTTCTTCCATGTGTTCACAGTCTAAATGATCAAATATTGGGACTAACGAAACACATGAATGATGACCACATTCCAAATTTTTATTTTCAATACTCACTGTCTCCCACCCCTATTTTATTAATTGTGAAGGATTATGGAGTAACTGTACCGATTAAGCCGAATGATTTTTCAACAAAGGATCTTCCGTATTGGATACATAGCTTCTTTTCCTCAGATGATGGCGCTAAATCGATTTTTAACCCCTTTAGTATGATATCTGCACCTATTTCTGTTAATTTTTCAATTAGAAGATCCACTGCTCTTCCCCGGTGCTCATAGGAAGAACTGCAGGAACCAAAAACTGCTGTCTTTTTTCCACTTAAGTGCAAAGGATCCATTTCTTCATAAAAATCAAGAAACTCATCAGGCAGATCTCCATCTCCCCAAGTGTAGGCTCCTATCAAAATTCCATCGTATGATTGAAGGTCTGCAGCACTTACCTCTATAATATCCTTTCGAACCAAAACAGCACCAGCTTGGATAACACCATCTCCAATTAAATGAGCCATTTCCTCTGTATTGCCTGTCATACTTGCATATACAATTAGTATTTTTGCTTTCATGAATATTAAACCCCTTATCTGGCATGGATATTGTGAAACTTGGTAGTTGTTTGAAACCTAATTAATCTTGTGGCATTCAGAATGACTAATAATACACTTCCTTGGTGAACGAACATTCCGGAAGCCAGATGAACAAATCCTGTTAAAACACCTATTAAGAGAACAAAAGCAATGCATACTGCAAAGAATGTATTCTGTTTAATATTGCGAACAGTAGCTTTTGATAGTGCGTAAGCTTGTGCGAGTTGTGTAAATGAATCCCCCATTAAAACAATCTCAGCTGTCTCCTTTGAAATGTCTGTCCCTCCCATGCCCATTGCTATCCCTATATCTGCTGTTGCTATTGCGGGTGCATCATTAATTCCATCTCCCACCATCGCTACAATTGAGCCCTTTTCTTTTAATTTTTTCACGAAATTCACTTTGTCTTCTGGTAATAATTCTGCGTAATACTCGTCTATTTTTAATTTATTTGAAACTAATTCAGCTGTATGTTGATTATCACCAGTTAAGATGACAACTCTTTTTATTCCATTTTTTTTTATATCATCAATTACCCTCTGTGCATCTTCACGAATCTGGTCAGTAATGGATATAATACCAGCAATTTTTCCATTCAATGCCGCAAAAATAGCGGTATTCCCCTCCTTTTCTCTGGCAACCGCATAGGCTGCAATATCTTTTGAAAAATGGATATTTTCCTTCTTCATGAGTCTTTGGTTACCAATTACTAAATGCCCCCCCTTTGCTTTTGCCCGAACTCCATATCCTTTTATCACTTCAGCAAATTCATATTCGTTTTTTAGGTTCAAGTTTCGAGTCCTTGCTTCCCTAACAATCGTTTCTCCAAGAGGATGTTCTGAAATCATTTCAGCCTGTGCCACTAGCCTTAATAATTCATGAGAATCGATTGATTGAAATGTTTTAATGTCAGTAACCACTGGCTTTCCTTGTGTTAATGTACCTGTTTTATCAAAAATAACAGTATCTGCTTTAGAGAATTTCTCCATTACATCAACACCTTTTACCAGTACCCCATTATTGGCTCCATTACCCATACCAGCAACACTTGAAACCGGAGCACCAATTACTAGGGCCCCTGGGCAAGCAATCACAAGGAAGGTGATGGCCATTTCGATATTTCTCGTTATTCCAAATACTAGAATGGACAAAAACATAATGGATGGTGTATACATCTTTGAAAATCTATTTAAAAATCTTTCTGATTTTGTTTTTGACTCTTGGGCTTCCTCCACTAATTCAATAATTTTCGCAAAAGCTGTGTCCTCCCCAACCTTTTCCGCTATCATTTCAATATAACCATTTTCAACAATTGTGCCGCTAAAGACTGGAATTCCGGCTGTTTTCACTACTGAAACAGATTCACCTGTTATCGTTGCTTCATTAATGAATGCATGACCTGTTACAATTTTTCCATCAACCGGGATCTTGCCGCCGGAACGAATAACCAATCGATCTCCGACCACTACTTCTTCTACTGATATCGTTACATGATTCCTATTACGGATAACCACCGCCTCTTGGGGCGCCATATCCATTAGTTCTTTTAAAGATGCTCGTGTTTTCTTCAGTGTCCGAGCCTCCAGATACTCCCCTAATAAGAATAGGAATGTAACGATGGAGGATTCTGTATATTCATGAATAGAAATTGCACCTATCACGGCCATACAGACCAATAATTCTATACTGATAATTTTCACTCTTAACGACCGATAGGCTTTAAAAAATATAGGAACACTGGCTATTAAAGTGGAAACAATGGCCAAAACTCTTTGTGCCAGGACCATATGCATATGCCCCGCCAAGAAACTGGTGATGATCAAAAAGCCTGCAACAACGATAAGACGGTTTTTATTTTTTGGAATTGCAGCTTTCATTCTTTCACCTTCGAAACTTTGGATGATAAAACCATATATCCTAATCGATTTAAAGTTTCCTTGATACTACCTGCGCAAGTTTTCCCTTCATCAAATTGCATTTTAATTTTCCCAAGATTAAAGTTAACTTTTACTGATTCCACCCCGGCTTTTTTGGAAAGGCTGGATTCTATTTTAGAAATACAGGATGGGCATGTGAATGGTTCTAACTGAAATACTGCTTTTATCATTTGATTCTCCTCCTTTTGGTTATACCCTTATCTTAATGACTCAACCATTAAAAAAACTTGACCAAAATCAAGTTTTAAGTAAAAGTACATAAAAAAAGCAAGTAAGTAAAAGATCACTTACTTGCCTTGCTTTGAATTTTGTTTATTCCCCTATAAACCTAGGTTTTCTCTTTTCAAGAAATGCCGTAATTCCCTCTTTATGGTCAGCAGTTTCACGCATTTTTTGCTGACCGTATTTTTCAAGTTCTAGAATTTTTAGAAGCTGCGGACGATTTTTCTCAGCCAAGATTTTTTTCGTTTTAATCATGGCTAGGACCGGACGGCTTAACCAGTCGTTAATTCTTGTATGTACAGCATCCTGCAAATCTCCATTTGAAACCTCTTGAATGAGACCCAATGACAACGCTTCCTCTGCGGTCATCATTTTCCCATCCCAAATGACTTGCTTTGCCTTTAATTCTCCTAATCTCTTTTCTAAAAAGAAGTGGGCTCCTCCATCAGGAATTAAACCGATTCCGATAAAGTTCATTGCCAATTTGCTGTTTGCATCAGCAATGATATGATCGGTGGCTAATGCCAAGCTGAATCCCAAACCTGCTGCAGCCCCTGTTACAGCACTAATCGTCAGCTTCGGAATACTATAGAGAGTTATAATTAATTCGCTGATATAATCCATCACCGGATAGAAATCGCTTTCATTCATGTTCGAAAGCATGGTTTTGATGTCTCCCCCAGCTGAGAAGGCTCTACCGTTCCCAGTTATAACGACAATATCCACTTCATCCGATTCCCCGATTTCCTTAAGCCTGTAAACTAACCCCTTTATTACATCTACATCCATTGCATTTAGAGCTTCCGGACGGTTTATTTCTACCGTTGCCACACGGCCATCCACGCGTAAATTCACTTTATCTGTTGTAAAATTTAATACCATTTATACCCCTCCTCTCCTTTATTCAATTCCATTATATCGGATTG
>NZ_JBALNY010000199.1:20060-21965 GCF_036962145.1 Bacillus sp. JJ1764
TAAAGGATTTCTACTTTGCTTTGATTTACTACACCTTTTAAAAAAATCTCGGAATGATTCTTCATGCAAAAAGGCCCCCGCCTGTTAAGCATGGGAACCTTTTTCTGAAAAGAGTTCGTTTAATATAGTAATTTTTTGTTCTGTATATGCCTCAAAACCATCATTATAGGACTTCGGATCTTTCGGATTTGCAAAATGAGTAATTTTTCCCGTCAAAGGGTGAATGAATTTACTGGATGCACCGCAGCCCAAACCGATAATGGTTTGAAGTTCTTCCATAATAATAATATTGTAAATACTTTCTTGATTTGGCAAGCTATATCCGACATTCTCCAGATTTCCAAGAATGTTCTTTTGTCTATATAAATAGTAAGGTGCATAGCCGTATTCTGCAGTCCAATCCTGAGCCAGCTCCATCATTTTTTCAGCTTCAGACCGATCAGCTACTTTGTATTTCTCTTTATTTTTTGTCATTTCGGAAGCACGTTTGAAGGATAAGGTATGAACAGTCAATGATTCTGGCATCAGCTTTTCGGTTTCTTTTAAAGAATGTGTAAATTCAGGGATCCCTTCGCCTGGTAGGCCAATAATCAAATCCATGTTGATATTGTTCATGCCCATTTGCCGAGCCAAATGGTATTTTTCGATGGTTTCGGTAACCGTATGGTGTCTCCCAATTGCCTTTAACGTTTCCTGGGTATAGGATTGTGGATTAATACTGATTCTGTCAATCTTCCACTTTTTCAAAACCTCTAATTTTTCAGGAGTAATGGTATCCGGACGCCCAGCTTCAACGGTTATTTCCCGAATCTTTTCTACTTCAGGGAAAGAAGTGTACATTTCTTCATAAAGCATATCCATTTCTTCAGCCGTAATGCTTGTTGGTGTCCCGCCGCCATAATAGACTGTTGTAATCCGAATGCCTTTTTCCTTTAGCCATTCGCCGATTTTTTTTATTTCATAATGCAATCCCCCCAAGAAGGAATCTACTGATCCTTGACGGCCATTGATCGCGTAGGCAGGGAAGGTGCAATAGGCACATTTTGTTGGGCAAAATGGAATGCCTATATAAATACTAACTTCTTTTTGTAAAGAATACAGGTCAGGTATTACCGCCAATTGCCGGTCGATAATATGCTGCATGAGATTGATTTTTTCATCGGTAATAAGGTATTCCTCTTTCAATTGCTTGTGGGCAATAGTTTGCGGAATGCCTTCCTTGGTGCTCTTGTGCAGAAGCTTTGTTGGTCTGACACCGGTTAAGATTCCCCATTTTTGTACCATGCCGGTCCAATCCTGCAATACAGACAGATAAACGTGGGAAACCGCAATTTTGAGTTGTCTAAAATGTTCTTTTTCCGAATCAGTTTCAACCAATTTCTTTTGATATTGGTTAACATGAGTTTTTCCGTTGGAATCCTTTAATTCTGCAGAAACAACAATCTGCTCTGAAATTCGCATATGAAAATATATAGTTAAATCACCATCATCGGATCCTGACAGATCAATTTTTGTCTCTTCAAAAAACAAATTGGCAATCAGCTGAAACGGCCGTATAAATCTTTCATCCTCTAACCCTAATATGGAAATTCGCAAGTGTTATCACCTTTTCAAATTAAGCTCCCTTAAGTGTACAAAATCGCTAAAATAAGGTCAATATAGTGGAAATGATTATCAGGTTTATTTAGTCTAGGTGATGTAATACGCAGGAATTAATCACATCAATTTCTCGCAACTATCTTAGTTTCTTGGTTATCATTTTCTGAATTTGGCTCGACTTCGGACTCGCTCTTGCTTCTTTGGCTCTTCCTTGTCTGAAGTCCGCTCGGCTTCAGACACTGCCTTGCTCTTTTCGCCTTACCTTGTCCGAAGTTAACATAGCTTCGGACTCGCTCTTGCTTCTTT